>CAZVAE010000141.1:0-4840 GCA_964624985.1 uncultured Isosphaeraceae bacterium
ACTTACGGGCGAATTCCTTTTGACGAATTGCAATCTTGCGTATGAAGCATGGGAGAACGCCCCATGGAAAGATCAAATTTCAGAAGATGTTTTTTTTGATTGCATTCTCCCTTACGCAAACGTGAATGAACGGAGAGACGATTGGAGAGGTGATTTTCGCGATAGATTTTTAAAAGTTGTTGAATCAGCGAAAACGCCTACTGAAGCAACAATTCTATTAAACAAATCGATTTTTAATATGGTCAATGTGCATTACTCGACCGAGAGACCCAAAGCAGATCAGTCTCCGTATGAAAGCATTGACGCTGGCATGGCTTCGTGTTCAGGATTAAGTATTCTTCTCGTTGACGCTTGTCGAAGTGTTGGAGTACCAGCGAGATTCGCTGGGACTCCTCTTTGGTACAACGAGAGCGGGAACCATTCTTGGGTTGAGTTTTGGGATGATGGTTGGCATTACACGGGTGCTGCAGAACCGACCGGAGATCGTGTGGATGAATCATGGTTCGATGGTTCAGCGGCGAAAGCAACTAAGGGTCACCCAAAACACGCCATCTTCGCAGTGACGTGGAATGAATCCGAGCAACATTTCCCACTCGTTTGGCTTCCAGAAGTAAAGACGTATGGTGCAGTCGATGTGACTGAACGTTATGCAGAAGAAGTACAGTCAGAGCAGATTCCTATTCGAGTTCGAGCTGTAGACAAAGAGGGGAATCGAGCCGTTGTTCACGCTGTGCTAGCTGGGCAAGATGGCGAGCCAATTGCCAGAGGAAAAACTAAAAATGACTTAGCAGATGCGAACGATCATTTGACTTTTAACGTGAATAAGGGAGAGACTGTTACGGTATTCTCAGAATACGATGCAATCACAATAGAAGCAAATGACGAAGAAGTTGTTACGTTGCGATCAGATGTACTTACGCAGAGCGGCGCGTCGTTTATTGCGGATCAAGCATGGCGTGCAAAAGCGAAACAGATTCAACAGAACCGCCAAGAAGAGATGACAAACAGAGTCATTACATTTGAATCGAAAGAAATGCCATTTTGGTACACAACCTATGGCGATGCTCCATTTGGAGAACGCTCACTCTGGATTTCAATGCATGGTGGCGGCGGTGCGCCACCCGAGGTCAATACAAGTCAATGGGAAAATCAAAAACGTTTGTACACTCTTGAGGAGGGTGTGTATGTAGCACCACGCGCTCCTACAGATACGTGGAATCTGTGGCACCAATCGCACATCGACCCCATGTTTGAGCGGCTCATCGAGAATATGATTGTTTTCGAAGGTGTGGATCCAAATAAGGTATACATCATTGGGTACAGCGCTGGAGGTGATGGTGTGTTTCAGTTAGCCCCACGAATGTCTGACAAACTTGCAGGGGCTGGAATGATGGCGGGCCATCCAAATGAAACGAAGCCAGATGGACTTAGAAATCTGCCATTTGCATTGCACATGGGTGCGGATGACAGTGCCTATGACAGGAACAAAAAAGCCGTTGAATGGAAACATGCTCTTGAAGATTTCCGGAGCATCGACAGAGAGGGCTATTTGCATCAGGCAGTGATACACGAGGGGAAGGGGCATTGGATGGACAGGCAAGAAACGATAGCGCTTCCTTGGCTTGCTTCGTATGAACGAAACCCAAATCCGAGGAGAGTTGTTTGGATACAAGACGATGTCCTACACAAGCAGATGTATTGGTTAGGAGTAGAGGAACCGAAAGAACGTTCCAAGATCATTGCGTCTATTGAAGGACAAACAATTGAAGTGCACGAAACAGATGTACAGCGAATCACTTTTTACCTCAATGATGCGCTACTAGATTTAGATCGACCAGTGTATATTCGTTATCAGGGTCAAGAATTGGGTTCATTTCAGCGTATACCTCGCACACTTCAAACTATTCACGATACGCTTCGCGATTCTTATGATTGGTACAGTGCTTCAGTTACGGTAGATTTGCCATGATAACTGCAGGATGTAAAACAAAATTCTCTGCTTCAGCAAAAACACAACTATTTGCCGTAGCAATGCTTTAGTTGCTTGTTGGCGTCATGATGGCGATGGGGCGGTTGTTGCGTGGAAGTGGATTAACAATGTGCTAGGAGCGATTTATGCTGGCATAGGCATCGCGCTCATTGCTTGCTCGAACTATTCATGGAAAGCGTACGTGTAATTTACTCCAGCTCGTTGAGTTCAAACTCTAATGCTTCAATGGCTTGTTGAATTGCCTGAAGTGTTGCTGCGTAGTAATGTTCAGTGTGGTAGAAATACTCTGCAACCTCAGCATCAATGATGTGTACTTGGTTTACATCATTGTCTGGAATCAAGACGTATTGACCAACTTTGAAGTTATCTAATGAAAGAGATTCGGAACCATTATTTAGTTTCACTACATCTTTAATCGCAACGGCTCTTCGTAATCTGAGCAAATCTTTTGCATTATGGATGACAATTGCTCTCCTTTTCGCTCCAGAGGGCGAGTCTTGGTTGAGAGCTAAAAGGATGTTTTGCCAATCTTCATCGTTTTTGCACGTTACAACTTGTAAATGTGGAACTGCAGCGCCCTCTTCAAATGAGATGGTAAGCGCTTTGTCATGATCCTGTTCAAAAAACACATTTGGGTTTGCGTTGCCAGCAATGCTCGCGAATGTATTCTCAATAAACTCAACGCCCATACCATCAGAACCTTCAGAGCGGAAGAATGCGAGTCGTCCCGCCGGAATTGCATCATCGAGATGCAGTCGTTTGATAATCTCGTACACCATTCGAGTGACGAGAATGGACTCGCCAGGAAAATGCCCATCAGCAAATGCAGAAAATGCGGGGTTTTGTCTGTACGTGTAATTTTGGTCGATGATGTCTTGGGCAATTTTTTGGTAGATTTGCAACGGTTCGTTTTTCTCTAAGAATGTCAGGTCAAACACATCATCTTTGCGAACCCGATATGAATCTCGGAATAAATCATTGCCAACCCTATCGAACATTGGGTCATCTTTCGGCATCGCACTGAGCATCCCTTCTTTTTCAGGCAACACATGAGGCGTTAGCACAATGATGACTTCTGTGCGAGTAGATGTTGTACGTTCAGACTGAAACAATCCACCAACTAATGGTAGGTCTGCAAGAAGGGGAACCTTATCTAAAACCGTATGGTGTTCCTTATTGACGAGACCGCCAATGATGAAGGGTGTGTCATTCGGTATCCGTCCATACGTTTGAACACGCCGGCTAGAGATTGTTGGGGCTGAAGCCAGCAATAAATTATTCACGTCCCTGATTTCTAAATCATCTCCAGGAACTGTAGAAGAAACGATTGTATCGATGAGCATACTGACTTCGTCACCATCGGCAGTTATTCTAGGTCGAATATTCAACATGATTCCGGTGGGGAGATATTGGAAGTTAAATGAAAGAGCATCAGCATTCGTTATCCCTGTGGTACTCGTTGCAATTGGGATATCTTGACCAACTCGAATGGTTGATTGACGGTTGTTTAACGTTAACACGCTAGGCCTTGAGAGTATCTCCGCTTTACCATCACGTAACAACGCACGCAGTTCCATACCAAGCAGCCAATTGCTCGCATTACTAAAAGGTTTACTTAAATCGATGTTTTCAAGAAGTGCGTCTAATGTGTCTGTATTTGCACTTGGAGTGAGTTGACCCGCGTTAATAGAAGTGATGCCGTTTGGCGTGTTTGAAAGATTCCAATCTATTCCTAAATCTTTTAATCCATCTTCATTAATCTCAAGGACCATGCCTTCAATAAATATCTGTCGTGCTGGGCGGTCAATATATGTACTTAGTAGTTGTTGAATCTCACTGAAATGCTCTGGGTGTGCAGCGTCAAAGAATACAAGTAATTGCGTTGTTGGAGAGCCAACTAAATTTGATTCCAAGGGACTCGCCGTATTTGGAACCATCGTTAATCCAAATGCACCGCCAGTAACTGTTCCACCAACAAGACCTGTCTCTTCACTTGTTGGATCGGGTATGAGTACGACATACGGTAACTTTGCCCAATCAACTTCTTCTGGTAACTCAGACGGAGTTGTAAATGCGGTTACTCCGAATCCTTTTAAGAGTTCAATGGCAGTTGTGGAATCAACGTAACTAAGTTGGACGACTTCACTACCTAAATCACCAATTGTTAATGATGCTCGCTTAGCAGCAAGTGATGCAATTGCATCGTTCACATATTGTGAGAGTTGATCAACATCACTATTTCGCACAATGATATTGCCATCAATCTGTAAGCCTTCTGCCCAAATGTGAGGCGGTTGAGATGCATACAATTTGTATCCAAGCCGAATGATATATGCGGAGCCGCCGAATTTTTTTGCAATAGATTGGTGTTCTGTAATCCCGTCAGGAGGTACAGGGAGCACTCCGTCAAGCACTTCACTTGATTGAAGGTATCCAATCTCACTAAACCGAGTTGAAACTAGGTCAATGAGTTCAGCAATTTCTGTAACGTTCATTGGCTCAAGCGCAACAAAAACATGGTTCGTTGTTTCTGAGTCTTGTTCTGGAATTAGATTTGCAATTTCTTCGGGAGAGACTACTTCTGGCTCGCTCGGTTCAGGTAGATCTTGAGCATACGTCAAGATTGATGGTTCCCCAATGGTCTCATCGATAGCAGCTGCTAAAGCATCAAGATCGACAGCATCTATAGACTCAAATGTGATTCCGGTACTCTTTGGTTGCTCCATCGCCAGAGTGCTTTTGATGCTTGTTGTCGAACAGCCGAATAGTGCGACGAGAGCAGTAAGTGCAAGAAAAAGAGCGCCGAGTTTTGTACTTTTGATCGTTGGGTGTTTCATAGTGGAATCATCT
>CAZVAE010000142.1:0-4818 GCA_964624985.1 uncultured Isosphaeraceae bacterium
ACTTCGCTTGGTGGATTGTGCGTGTCTCACCAGCAACAATATCACCCACTTTTTGGATCGTTCCGCCTGACCATGTGATTTCAAGCTCAGATACACGCTCCTCATCACCTATTCCGATGTGTACTACCTGCTCATGGGCTGAACAATACCCGCCTCCAGAGCGAACCTCTCGCCGCAATGAACGCTCCCCAAGCTTAAAACGAACAACCGCATCTTGTGCAGGCGCTCCATGTTTATTGAGTAACTGTAACTTGATGAAACCACCTGAATCTGGGTTCTGGTTCATCAATAAGTACGCGGGTGCATCTCGATTCACGACTAGGATGTCGACAGCACCATCACCATTTACATCCCCATACGCTATACCTCGGCTTGTGTCCATCATGCTACCGTTTGAGACTTCTTCAAATTTTCCGTTTGGCAAACCTTTAATCAACACATTTCGTTCTGCATATGGATCGTCGGATTCAATCGTATCTGGCAATCTCACTTTTCCATTCGCCATGTATAAATCGAGATATCCATCGTTGTTTAAATCTCGAAAACCAGTACCAAATCGAGTATGCGGTCGTGAAATAGAAGATAAGCCACTATACGGAGTACCATCTTTAAACCAACCGCCTTGATTCAGAAACAAAGAATCAGTTTCTCCAGATAAATTTACCACGAGAATATCGAGCAAACCGTCATCATTTACATCTGCCATATCCGTGCCCATACCCGCTTTCGGTTCACCGTTGGAATCAACTGCGACCCCAGAAACAATTGCATCTTCTACGAAAGTGCCATCACCCTGATTCATCCAAAGTTGATTGTTCATTTCATCATTTGCAACGAACACATCTACAAATCCATTTTCATCAACGTCACCTATAACTACCCCTAGCCCATTCCCCCAAACAGAACGTATACCAGAAACTTCCGAAACATCAGCAAACGTGCCATCTCCGTTGTTTCGGTAAAGCGTATCTTTTGCGGGTGCTCGGTAAGATTGTGGGTGGCAATAATCGAGGCGGCCTGATTTTGCGCGGCACTCACGCTCAGTTTCAGGAGTCCAATCTATGTAATTTGTTACATACAAATCTAAATCGCCATCATTTTCCATGTCAAAAAAAGAAGAACTTGTACTCCACCTCGTCTCGCCAACACCTGCTACTGAAGTGACGTCAGTAAAAGTACCATCACCATTATTGTTCAATAACACGTTTGCATTTACGTTCGTCACATACAAATCAACGTCGCCGTCATTGTCATAATCACCCGTAGTTACACCAGATCCAAAACTAGAGTCTCCTGCACCAGATCCGATTGTGCTATTTGTAAAATAGCCATTACCATCATTGATATACAACTGATTTGCGAAACTGGATTGGTTTGGATTTTGAATTGAACCGCCCTGAACAATGTAGATATCGACATCACCATCACCCTCAACATCGAACATTGCTGAACCGCCCATCAATATCTCCGGATTCATAGGAAATGAATCGAAGCCAGAATTCCACACAAAATCAACTCCTCGCTCATTCGACTCATCAGAAAACCATGGTTCGCTTTTGTTGTGGATTAAGTGATCTTTTGGTTGCTCAGAGCATCCAACACTACATAGTACAACTAAACAGAAAACAATTCTCATTGAGAAGACACTATCCCTAGTAAGGTTTTCGCTTGTTCATTGTCGGGTGTAATCTCAATAACTGTTGTCAAAATCTCTTTTGTGATTTCTATCTCTTCTGGAGTTTGAAACTGTGAGACACGCATTCTCAATTTTGCGAGCAATACCAACGTAACAACATCATTCGGTTCTTCTTGAATGAGTGCAGCAAATTTTTTTAGTGCCTGCCCAATCTTCCCTTGTTTCGCATCACAGGATGCATCTAAACGCCGAACCACTCGATTATCTTGTTCATACATAAAATATTCATCGATGAGACGCCGAACTTCAACAAGGTTGTTTGCTTGCATTTGCTTCATAATTTTTTGTCGCATCGCATCTAACCCGACAATATGATTCAAAACCGCTTGTGTCCAAGGATCAGCCCAATTCGGTTTCTTTTGTCCCGCCCTGCTCCATGCCTCTTTAGCGTTTTCTTCGTCTCCAATGGCTCGATACGCTCTTCCAAGAAGTTGGTAGACGTACCCCTCAGGTACTGATGCGATGAGCCAGTTATCTTCTAGAATTTCTATTGCCAACTCTGGATTACCCTCTTCTAGAGCAATCTTTCCCTTGGCAAGTTGCACTTGTATCGAATTCGGTCTTTTCGAATCTGCGAAACTAAGTTGTTCTTTCGCTCTTGCAATCTCACCTACGTCGATATACCAAAATGCGAGTTGCCAATGAGGAGCATCCATTGTATCTGGAGCGAATTTTGCACCGTTAGTGAGTGAGAAAATTGCGTCATCCACCTTTCCCTGCTTGTGTTGAACAATTGCAAGTCGGTACCAACCGATGACTCGTTTTGGAAATGCTTCTGCATATTGCTGGTATGTTTGCTCCGCTAGTTCATTCATACCCGCACCCTCATACGTCATCCCCAGTTTCATACGTGGATTCGCATCGTTCGGATTCGCATCAACTTTGTCTGCAAGGGAGAAGAGAACTGGTCTTAGAATCGGATCTTCTACATTGTCGGGTCGAATAGATTTTGGCCCCGTAGCTTGTAGTAAAATGAAACAGAGATACACGACTACTACTACTACACAAATTGAAACAATAATTCTTTTGAACAGGGTGTTCATTGATATATTATGACATATTTAATCGACATCACGAAAGTACTCTTTTCAGAATGAAATCAAGACCCATCATTATCCATGTCCCGAAAACCGGTGGCACAACATTGTTTATGGCAATCAGCGGTTCACCTAAACCGCCGAGCCCGAATAGGTTGTACAGGCATATAGAAATGTTTGGCTCAAATGAGGAAATGAAATCGAATTGTGGTGATATTTTTGATGAAGATACAAATTCTATCTACCAAGAGCAGCAGCTCGTGTTTATGGTCAGGAATCCTCTTGAACGTATCGAGTCAGAATTTGGTTTTCTAAGTAATCGAGAAATGTTTCGGGAACTATGGCAAAACAATGTGCATTCTGAGTATCCAAAAACTTTACAAGAATACATAGAGCATCCTTCAAACGCAAACAGCATTTGCCGGTTTCTTCTTGGGCTACCAATGTACACAGATGCTAGCGTTCAAGAAGATCAATTTGACTCCATTTTCAGAACCTTAGATACATTGCCTTTTGTCTTTGGGAGAACAGATCAAATGGCAAAAACCGTTGCGAATGTTTCTCATCTTTGTGGAGTTGAGTTTGGTGACACACTCCCTCGCTACAGAACAAGTTTGTACAAACCAAAAAGAGATAATGATTGGGAGACTGTTTCGACGATTTTCGAAGAGTTAAATTCGTATGACATACGGTTAGTATCTGAAGTTCACAAACGCTTCAAAATCCAAATCGAATCGCTTCCTGATAGTGACTACATCACGTTTGAAGGTGATGAATACGATTCTATCTATCCCTTCATTTGTGCAGACTCGTTGAGGTCACCACTGGAAATTTACGCGAACGATCTAGAAGACCCACAAACCTTGTTTGACTGGATTGAAAAAAATGCTGAGACACTTGTCCCTACTTTAAAATCGTGCCTTGAAAAAAATAGTGGCGACGGGAAGTTGTTCCTTGTAGATTGGCTACAACATACAATTCCACATCTTGAGATAGATACTGAACTCAACATTGACTCTAACCACCCGTTGCAAACACTTCGTATCCTAACGAACGCAATTACTTTGGATTAACAGATTGATTCGAGTGCGTGTTTAGCTGTCTCGTTCGTGGGATTTTGTTCTAAAACGAACTGTGCTTGACGCTTGATTTCTTCAGTTCTTTGTAAAGCAACTAAAATTCTTAATCTCAATACTTGCCAAGATAGTTCACCCTTTTGAGAGCCAACCGTTCTTAAAGCAATCAACGCATCTTGAAACTGTTCTCGTTTATACAGATAATCAGCTAATTTTGCACGATCTGCAGAAGTGGCCACACCTCTTTGAATTGCTAGTTTCAGTGCACCGCTCCCGAACTCATCCAACCCTACCTTTAGACATAAACGTCCATAAAGACCAATCGCATGGTAGATTCCCACATTATGAACATCAATATCTACTAGAGTTTCCTTTGATTTTTCTGGCTCAAACTGAAGAATGCACTTTGCGATGGCTGTAATTAATGTATTAGGATATTGATGTTCAAGAAGTTCAATTGCTGCTTGCAACTCTTCAACTTTTCCTTGTTGTTCTAAAGCAAGAATGAGTAACCAAATCTCAAATGGTTTTCCTTGAAGTTGAATCAAGTTATAACTGTTAAACTCTAGTTCCTCCCACAATTCCTTTCTAAACGCTAATGAAGCGAGCGTCGTGAATCGTTGTGAAAGTAAAGTAATACAAGACTCATCTCTCGATTTTGTAATTTTCTCAACAAGTGAGGTCCAATCAACCTCCTCTGTATCTCTTTGTTGCGGAAATGGTCTCACAGATTCTAGTTCGAATTGTTTGAGAAAAGACCAGTCTGGTTGTTTGATACCAAGAGGACATGGAACTCCAGCCAACATATATGTTGCTCCGCCAACCAATTCAAGATGGGGAATCTTATTTGTTTTAAACTCACATTCATCAACTAAAAAGGTTGCACCATATACTCGAAGTGATTCAAGCAATGCACCATCCTCACTGGTGCGTCTTTGAAGAATGACAACATGTGTGCTGCGATGAAGGCCCCCTAGGAATTCCTCCAATTCCCGTTGCTCTTCTTGCA
>CAZVAE010000143.1:0-4804 GCA_964624985.1 uncultured Isosphaeraceae bacterium
TTATGTTCAGGCATTCTTTCGATTGGCATTTGTTTGATCGCCGCTGGTTTTATGCAATCATCAAATGAAATCATGGGATACCAAGGTACTGCCCGAAATGCAAACAACCGAGCAGTAATCGAAAAAGTAGGAGATCCTATTTGGCTTAATGTTGCCCAGTTAACTTCTTCATTTTTCGGAATTTTAAGTACTGGTACACTTTACCCAGATATCAGCGGTGCGCCTTTACAGTACTACAACCCAAGAATCGATGAACTCTCAACTCTCGTTCGTGATTCCTACGATGGAGGAAAGGGACAACTCTCACTTCATCCAGATGCGGCGAAAGTCACAAAAGTTGCAGTGAGCGATGATGGGATGGTTATTGTTCAAGTTTCGTTTAACGCGAAGTCCAGAGATTTCGGCGGACAACTTGTTCTAAGTTGTTCGCAAGTACGGCTTGTTGGCAAGCCAGAGGGCTCAAAAGGACCTGATATCTATTACCCAATGGCTTGGAAACAAGAAGTAAAAGATGGCGGTGAAATGTTGTTTAAGTTTGATGACATCTCCCATTACGCTACAAGCGTTCCAGGCCGATCAGAAGCGGGAATTAAGTTTGCATTTGATACGAAGGATGCATCTTTCGATCCTAACTTCATACAAATACGTGGCACTCGCCTCGATTTTCCAAACAATGAACCCTTGCCTCTAAACGCGACCGAAGTTGCGATGTATCGTGGCAGACAACTGACAAATGATGAGATACTGGCTGCTCGAGATCCACTTGGTAAAGATATCCAACACCTCGTTGATCCAACTTACAAAATTCGTCGCCTCAGAATTTCAACTAACAATATTCCAGGCACAATCGAGTTTAATGAAGACCTCTTCTTCACTGAAGGTTCTTTGACTTCAGCATGGTCGAAAGGATCTTCAGGTAAAAGGATTCAAGGAATCAAAGCAAATCCTGGAACAATGATTGTGCAACTCGATGTATCCCCTGGTACAGAAGCAGCTTTTGAAGATCTCCTCCCTGTCATCTCACCTGATTCTCCCGTTGTTTTCATTGATGATAAGGGCCGAAAATACCAGCCCATTGGCTACATCCTTTCTGATGACAAAATTATGAATCTCTCATTAACTCCTAGCACTCCGATTTCGAAAATGAGTGAGTTGCCAATGCACCTGCTAACCTCTAGCAAGTCAAAATCAATGAAATTGATTTTCCAAGTTACTGAAGGAGTTGAACTCACCGAGTTTAGAGTTGGCTCACACACCATAGGCACTTGTGACGTGTCAGTGGATGATTAGAACTATTCATTGTTCTACTTGTTACTCGTCGAGTAAGTGCTCAACCCAGTTGATATCGAAACTAGCTGAGACAAATGCGTGATGGTTCAACAAACGCTGATGAAGTGGAATTGTCGTCGCAATAGGTCCAACTTGAAATTCACTTAACGCGCAGCGCATTCGTGCAGTTGCTTCCTCGCGGTTTCGGCCATGAACGATTAATTTTCCAATCATAGAATCGTAGTTTGGTGGAATACGATATCCAGGTACTACATGAGTTTCGACACGAACACCTGGACCACCTGGAGGTCTCCACACTTCAATTGTTCCTGGTTGTGGCATGAAATTCTGACTTGGATCTTCAGCGTTAATTCTGCATTCAATCGCGTGCCCATTTAACTGAATTTCATCTTGAGTCCAAGAGAGGGTTTCGCCTGCAGCAACACGAATTGATTCCTTCACAATATCCACGCCTGTAATCATTTCTGTTACAGGATGTTCCACTTGAACTCTTGTGTTGACTTCTAACATGAAGAATTCTTGCTTTTCGTTCATGAGAAACTCAACAGTAGCAGCACCACTATACTTTGCTGTTCGAATCAATTCTGCTGCAGATTCACAAACAGCATCACGAATAGCAGGGTCTACCCCTGGCGCGGGACCCTCCTCTATCAATTTTTGGTGTCTTCTCTGACTTGTACAATCTCTATTGAAAAGGTGGATTGCGTTTCCATGTTTATCGCCAAGAACTTGCACTTCTACGTGTCTTGCGTTGTCTAAAAACTTTTCTAAGTAGACTGCCCCGTTACCAAATGATGCAATCGCTTCTTGCTGTGCTGCTGTCACAGCTGTGCGTAATGCCGCTACGTTATGTGCGACACGCATCCCCTTTCCACCCCCACCCGCTGTTGCTTTGACGATGACTGGATAGCCGATTTCTGCTGCCACTTCGATCGCTGTATCTAGTTCTTCAATCTCACCATCTGTCCCTGGAAAAACTGGAGTTCCTGCAGCTAGAGCTAGCCGCTTGCAACTAATTTTATCTCCCAAGCGACCCATCGCTTCAGGGCTTGGGCCAATGAATTCGATGTGGCAATCTCTACAAACTTCTGCAAAATGTGCGTTTTCTGCGAGGAATCCGTACCCCGGATGAATTGCTTCTGCATCAGTCATTTCTGCTGCAGAAATGATTCGATCGATCCTCAAGTATGAGTCTGAAGAGGGGCCTTTTCCAATACAAACTGCTTCATCAGCAACATCAAGCCACGGTGCATTTTCATCAGCCGTTGAGTACACACAAACTGTTCCAACACCGAGTTCTCGTGCTGCGCGAATAATGCGTAACGCAATTTCGCCTCGATTCGCAATGAGGATTTTGCCAAACATAAACGTTGCTCTACTTTTACTTGGACTTCACGAGAAAGAGAGGTTGACCAAATTCAACTGGCTCACCATTTTCGACAAGAACTTTGAGTATCGTTCCTTCACACTGCGCTTTGATTTCGTTAAAAATTTTCATCGCTTCAATAATGCAGACTGTTGTGTCTTCACTGACTGCCCCACCAACCTGAACAAATGCAGGTGAATCGGGATCCGGTGATACATAGAACGTACCGACCATTGGACTGACAATCTCAACGCCTTCCTCAGATGGAGTTGCATCTGCTGGTGGAGGGGCTTCAGCAGATACAGGGGCTGGTTGGTGCGCCGCTGCAACAGGAGCCGCTGGCGCGACAGTAGCAACAGGAGTAACCACTGTATCGCCTTGCCTACGGATTGTGACTTGTTCGTCAGTGTCTCGTAAATCCATTTCAGATAAATCGTTAGCGACCATCAATTTCACGAGTTCTTTGAGTTTTCTGATATCAATCATATCATGCCTCCATTTGAGATTCGGCGAAGTATACCTAACTTTGCCGAATATGCACCGTTAACCCGTTAATTTCGACGATTTTTTGATTATTTGCCGTGAGGTGAGGTTAAGTAACTCTTCTACCAATACTGCTTTACTTAAATCCTGCTCGTTCGCAACGAAACTGGCTTAGAGAGAATTTCACTTAACACTATGGCAGTTCGAAGGTTACGGTTGTTTCGGAGCATCAATGCAAGCTGTTTTGAAGGACTCTCGGCCTTTTGTACAGTGCTTACTTTGGGCGGCAGAGGGCAACTCGCATCATGCAGAGGTTCAATGGGTTGCCGGCGACGTTTCTTCTGCTTTGATTGAATGAGTTCGGGTTCAGCTGGTTTGGTCACTTGTGTTGCACGTTTTCGACGACGTAATGATTCAACCTTCACTTGAACAGGGTTTGCCTTCCATTCAGTTGAAACTTCAGGGCTTTTCTGTTGCGGTTTAACTTTGACGTTGGGCTGTTTTGCAGCTGCCGCTTTCTTTTTCTCGATGATGCTTGAAATAACTGACCAAACAACACTCAAGATGATGATGAGGGTTACACCTTTCATACGGTCAGTATACGTGATTATGGCATCACGAGATGTCTCTTTCCAGCATCATCAACAGCCCAAGTCAAATCTAATCCATATACACCACCGAGTGAACTCGGTGTTAAAACAGCGCTCGTTTCCCCTGCTAGTACCACCTTCCCCTCTTTCAACACAATGACTTCATCGGCAATCTCCATTGCGAATGAAATGTCATGAAGTGCAGCAATCACCACATCTCCCTCAGAAGCACACAGACGTAACAAATCGCCTAGTGCCTTCAGATGAGACAGGTCCAAGGCGGAACTCGGCTCATCCAAGACTAACAATCCACCAGGAGTTCTTTGAGCAAGTGCTCTAGCAAGAGCAGCTCTTTGTCGCATCCCAGCACTTGCACAATGCCAGAGAGTTTCGCTCCGATCAAGTAGATCGACTTGGGCGAGGGCGTCATCTACCCGCATTGGAGAGGGTCCCAATGCGTATCTTCCTAATTCAACAACTCTTCGAATTGAAAATGAACCTGCAACTTCTGCAACACGGGGGACCCAAGAAATTTTAGATGCTCGATCATGTGGCGACATTCTATTCACCTTCACTCCATCGAGTTCAATGCTACCTTTGCTTGCTTGGATGAGCCCTGCAATAGTACGAAGCAGAGTTGTTTTGCCTGAAGCATTTGGCCCCAACAGAGCTACAACTTTACCGCCATCAACGCTCGCATGGACTCCTTGAAGAGCGTGCAATTTTCCGAAGCGCATACCAACATCTTTAATCTGCAATCTCATACTCGCCCCCTGTTGCGTAAAAGCAATACTAGAAACACAAGACCTCCGAATATACTTGTGATGATACCAATGGGAAGCCGTCCAGAGCCTAAATCGATGAGTTGCCGAAGATCATCTGCACAAACAAGCAGTAACGCGCCAACAATTGCTGTGACGATTGTTAATGTTCTATGCGAACCCGGCACAACTAATCGAGCACCATGAGGCGCGATTAAACCGACAAATGCGATTGGACCTGCAAGGATGACACCTATCGCAGCAAGAACGCTCGATGCTACGAAGAGTTTCCTACGGATGCTAGGTAAATCTAC
>CAZVAE010000144.1:0-4783 GCA_964624985.1 uncultured Isosphaeraceae bacterium
TACCCTTTGTTGCTCGCACACGAACAGCATGAATACTCAGCCAAGCTAAAAGTGGAAATGTGGAAAGAACGATTACAAAAACTTGAAGCCATTCAAGAGGCAGGTGGCGGAAGTCAGCGTGAGCTTTCTGCAGCACGTGCAGCTCACGCAAGTGCTCTTTCTGAACTTGCTGATGTTCGAGAGAAAGATGCTGAATTTGATGCTACCTATGCAGAAACTGTCGCTGGGTTACGTGCTGCAACTTCGACATTAGAGTTTGAACTTGAGTCTGCTGCGGCACTCCTAAACATCTCTAATCCTATGAACGACAACTGGTGGAAAGATGTTACTGCAATTGAAGTCAATGCAACAAATGCAGGCGTTGTTGAGCATGTAGATGTAACGAACGGAGCATGGGTTGTCGCAAAAGAAAACATCCTAAATGTTGTACAGCCAGAGAAAATGCGTTTTCCTGCGTTGCGCTTACAAAGTGACTTAGGTGTGCTGAGAGACGGATTACAAGCCAGCATTGTTCCACCAACTTCATCGTCATCAGGAAATGCAATCGAGTTACAGAACACGATGCATGGAACACTTCAACTTGGATTGACAGGTGATGCTACAGACCGAACAATTGATTTATATGTTACTCCAGAGCAACTTGCGCCGTGGGCAAGGGCTGGAGTGACTGCACAACTTGAAATAGTTACGAGCGAGAGCGGTCATTCTGAACTTTCAATTCCACTCTCTTCTGTGCAGCAGGATGGACTAACTCCAATCATTTTTCGCCGTGCACCAAACAACCCCGATGAGGTCATTCGAATTGAAGCAGACTTAGGAATAAACGATGGTCGTTGGGTTGCCATTCTTTCGGGAGTTACAGATGGAGATGAAGTTGTTCTAGATGGTGGATTTCAACTAATGCTTGCAACAAGTGGAACGATTCAAAAAGGCGGGCACTTTCATGCTGACGGCACGTTCCATGAAGGGGATCACTAAACCATGCTTAAAGGATTGATTCGCTTTTCACTACATTATTCGTCGCTCATCGTGTTGATGGCGCTTCTGGTGACTGGATATGCTGCGTATCAACTTCCTCAAATGAGCATCGATGTGTTTCCTGAATTGAATGCACCAACTGTTGTTGTCATGTCAGAATCAGGTGGACTTTCAGCTGATGAGGTTGAACAGTACGTGACGTTCCCAATTGAGTCTGCCGTTAATGGCATGACAGGCGTTCGACGAGTGCGAAGTGCGAGTGTAACCGGACTTTCAATCGTATGGGTTGATCTCAACTGGGGCGCAAACCTGTATGACGCACGGCAACTTGTGACAGAGCGGCTCTCTACAGTACGAGATCATCTTCCAAAAGAAGTCGAACCATTCATCACACCAATCACATCAATTGCAGGTGAAATCATGCTGATTTCACTTTCCTCCCCTCCCGAAAGCGTAAATGTTGTATCCCCACTTGATTTGCGTTCCTACGCAGAGTTTGACTTGCGGAACAAAATTCTAGCCATTCCTGGCATTGCTCAAGTTGTTGCAATTGGTGGTGAACTTCCCGAGTACCAAGTGAATGTGAATCAAGAACGATTACGGATTTACGATTTAACAATCTCAGATGTCGTTGAAGCAGCAGGTCATGCACACTCCACTGCAAGTGCTGGATATCTACCAAACGTAGGCAGTTTTGAGATTCCAATTCGCCAACAATCAAGAGTCAAATCACCTTCAGACATTGGAAACACGATTGTTAAGTATCACGATGGAGTACCCGTCACAATTGGGCAAGTTGCAGATGTTCAGTTAGGCCCAGCACTCAACAGCGGAGAGGGCGCTGATAATGGTTCACCCGCGGTTGTCATCTCAATTCAAAAATCACCAGGAATCAATACATTATCAATCACTAAACAGTTAGACGAACTATTCAATCAAATCGAAAAGACACTCCCTGATGGGATGGTGTTGAACAGGGATGTCTTTAGGCAATCTCACTTTATCAATCGAGCGGTGAGCAATGTGACAACTGTGTTACTAGAAGCTGTCGTTATCGTTTCAATTGTATTGATGTTGTTTCTGATGAATATTCGCACAACCATCATTACATTAACTGCCCTTCCAGTATCTCTCGCTGTTGGCATCCTCATGATGGATTGGATGAACCTAGGGTTAAATGTGATGTCGTTGGGTGGGCTTACCGTTGCCATTGGCGTCCTCGTAGATGATGCCATTATTGATGTAGAGAATGTGTTTAGACGTATCAAGCAAAATAGAGCGCTGCCTTCTAGCGAACAGAAGCAATTCATCGATGTCGTTTTTGATGCGAGCAACGAAATTCGACCAGCGATGGTCTTCGCAACTGTAATCATTGTTCTGGTTTTTATCCCACTACTCTTTTTGCAAGGCCTCGAGGGTAAGTTTTTTCAACCCCTTGCATTAACGTACATGATCTCGATCGGCGCGTCACTTCTAGTTGCACTGACGCTCACACCCGCTCTTTGTACGATGATGCTCAAAAAGAACATTGGGGGAAGCCAAGAACAAGACTCCTTTGTCGTTCGGTTCTTAAAACGAATCTACGAACGAACTCTCCGAACAACGTTACATTTTCGTGGACTTGTACTTTCATGCGCGGCTATCGCAACAGCATGTGCCATTTTGCTTGCAAGTACGTTCGGGACTTCTTTTCTTCCTTCCTTTAATGAAGGAACGTTTACTGTGTTCCTTTTTGCTCCTCCAGGAACTTCGCTCGTTGAATCGAACCGACTCGCAATCAACGTCGAGATGCAACTCTCTAAAATCGATGGAGTGCGTTCCGTCTCGCGTAGGACAGGACGTGCTGAAAGAGACGAGCATGCAGAACCCGTGAGCAGTTCTGAAATTGAAGTGTCAATGCAAGAGGGATTTACTCAGAAAGAAATTCGACCCAAAATCGATGCGGTACTTGACGCAATTCCAGGGATTACAAGTATGGTTGGTCAGCCTATCGAACATCGGCTAAGCCACATCCTCTCAGGAACTCCTGCGGCAATCGCAATTAGTGTGTATGGCGATGATTTAGACAAACTGCGTAGTATTGCAAAACAGATTGAATCTAAACTACGGGTACTACCGGGGACGCGAGACGTGAACGCAAACCGCGAAGTGATGATTACCACGTTACCGATACGGTATCGACATGCAGAACTGGCTTCATTTGGACTCACACCTGCTGAAGCAGCACAACAAGTCCGTGAAGCAATGTATGGTGAAGTGGTAGACACAGTCAATCAAGGGACTCGAACATATGATCTCGTTGTTCGGCTCGCCCCTGATCAACGTGCTAGTATTGAACAAGTTCGAGATCTGCTCCTGCGTGGTCGTGATGGTGCAACAGCCCGCCTTCGAGATGTCGCAAATATTGGACCAGAACGGGCAAGCAATCTTATCACTCGAGAAAATGCTCAACGAAAGGCTGTTGTTTCTCTCAATGTCGCTGAAGATTCGAACCTTGGTGATCTTGTTCACGATGTCCAATTGGTCGTCAATCCAATTGTTGAACATGAAGGGTATACCGTGCATTATGGTGGACAGTTCGAAGCCCAGCAATCAGCAACTAAAACGATACTTGCTTCTGGAATTGCAGTCGCTGTGCTCATACTCATGTTGTTGCAAATCTCAACTGGTTCGTTTCGCTCAGCCCTACTCGTACTCGTAAACATGCCACTTGCTCTGATTGGGGGCATTGCCGCAATCTATCTAACTGAGGGAGGTGGTTTTGTCACGAATACCATTGCGCTGTTCGGTTTAGGAGGAACGTATATCGCTCCTGTGATTTCGATAGCGAGCATGGTCGGATTCATCACCCTATTTGGAATCTCAATACGGAATGGCATCTTACTTATCAATCATTACCAACACTTGCTTCAGGAAGATGGAACAACTCTTCAGGAAGCAATATTTCGTGGTTCGATGGAACGTCTTGTGCCTATTCTGATGACTGCACTTTCTGCAATACTCGGTCTTGCACCGCTCGCACTTGCTGCTGGAAAACCAGGCAGCGAACTTCTCGCCCCACTCGCAATCGTCACCCTTGGTGGCTTACTTACATCTACAATTCTTAACCTCGTTGTCATTCCAGCAGGATTTTCTCTTGTCTTTGGAAGAACAAGTAAACGCTTTAAAGGAGATCTTAATGTTTAACAAAGCACACCTGTTTATCACCCTTACTCTTACCTTTTCCTTTACCCTCATAGGGTGTAACAGTGAGGAAGAAACCAAACCTCAACCTAAAACTGAACAATCGAGCTCGAACGTTAGCCATCATCACGTTGCTGGTCATGGAGGGGCTGTCATTCAACTTGGTACATCCAATATTGGCTCGTTTAACGTCACAGCAACCCGCGATGAGGGCCCCATCATTGCTGGCAAGGATGCGCCTATCGATGTAACCGTTGTTCCATCTACAGACGAAACTGCCATCGCAGTTCGTTTTTGGATTGGCACTGAAGATGGTGTTGGTTCAATAAAAACGAAAGCGGGAATTGAAAATCCTGCTGAACCTAACAGATTGCATACGCACGCGATTGTGCCAAATCCAATTCCAACAGGTTGCCAATTATGGGTAGAAATCGAAACGAACAACCGAGATAAAGTAACAGGTGCATTTGATTTAAACTCAGAGTAAGTTTTCACTGGGTGGCAACGCAAATGCGGGAAGTCCCATCATCATAACCAGTGCCACTGATGCAATAATACGAATGATCGTATAACTCCCCCAATTGGACTCGAACCAATGACCTAGCGGTTAACAGCCGCTCGC
>CAZVAE010000145.1:0-2001 GCA_964624985.1 uncultured Isosphaeraceae bacterium
GAAACTTCAGTGATAATCCAAACCAAAGTAGTGGCGGCGGGGCACGCATTCCAGATCCACTCGACCCTGCTGTCATTGCCACAATGAGTGAAAGCGAAGCTAGAGTAGCGTTGACCGATGTCACTGATGGATTGCAACGAGTCTCTAGAGGTGATGATGAAACGAAGAAACGTCTCCGGAACGAGATGCGCCTTCTCCTCGATCGATTAAAGGAGACACAGAAGTAATGCAGTCCGCAGAACGATTATTAGCACAAGTTTCCTCGTGGTCACGAGCGATGCAATGGGCATTTTGGGCTTCTACTTTTACAATTGCCTTCCTCATTTGGGATGCAACAGTTGCTGAACTTGGTGCATCTTGGGCAGCTGAAGTTGAACAAAAAGAACAACAACTTACGGAATTACAGCGACCGACGACAATGACATCTTCTGTACGTAGCGTCGTCACGTCGTTTGGAGAAGTTGAGTTGCCAAGAATGAAATCCGATGGCGCTACAGCGTTGACTGATGCAGTTCATGACATTCTTGGCAATCACAAAGTAAAAAATGATGACTACACACGTACAAAAACAAACAGAATGAAATCTGGTTCTCTGCCTGGCATCGTTTCCTCGGGAGAACACATCGAAAAAATCATCGGCGACATCAGCTTTGAAGCAACCCAAGAAGAAGTGTTGCACGTCATTGCAGATTTAGAAAGTAGTCCTTGGATTGATTCTGTTTCAAATGTTCGCTTATCAAAAGAAGATGGTCGAATGATTCGAGTCGATTTATCAGTCGAAGCATGGGTCGTTGCAACGAAAGAAAAGAGGGGGCGAAGGTAATGGATACTCAATCCCTACGCGGTCCACTCGGTTGGAGTCTGGCTTCTGTAGTCGTGATTTGTGTTGTTGTACTCTACGGTGCAATTGAAGTGGTTTCTCCTATGTTCCAAGCACAGGGAGATGTTGCATCAGAATCGCAAACAGTGCCGCTCGTTGAGAAATACAACCAATTTGTTGCGCTTGACATTGCACGGTTCAATGGAAGATCTGCCTTTTTCAACCCAATTCGAATTGCCCCCCCTACTCCACCAAAGAAAGAAGAGCCACCAGAACCCGAAGAGCAGATTGTGAAGAACGAAGAAGTCGAAGACCCCGGACCTCCTCCACCCCCAAAAGATTATCTAGGTCCTCCAGTAATCGCAATCATTGGTGACGAGGCATGGTTTCGAGGCAGCGGCTCTGGCTCAGATGCTGTCATCCGCCTTACAGCAGGTGAAGAGCAGAATGGCTTGAAACTCGTAAAAACGACGCCACCAGCGATGGTCACAGTCGAGCATCGACGAGGGATTTATGATATTGATCTCTTCGATACGAATGAGCCATTCTTTCGAGAAGATGCTCCTCCAGTCGTCCAAGACGGTTTTTTAGAAGAAGTCGAAGGGTAACTCGCCTTTACCCTTCCAATTCGCTTTCCCTGTACAGGGTACTACCTCTTTTCTGTTTGCAAAGACCTAAAATCACCGATGTATAGTCCGATAGGATTAATTCAGTCGCTTGTGACTTTATACGTAATAATCCGCCCTTCATCGCGTTACTCTCTACACGTTCAGCACTTCCACTGAACAACTAGAGAAGGATTCAAGAGTGAGTTATAAAACAGTGTTTCAGTTCAACCTCTTCGTCGTGCTCATCGCGGTTCAATCAATTGCATTAGGACAAGATCGCCCTGCTCCAGAACCTGCTCCAACCATTGAGCTTCCCGAACCAATCATTGAAGAACAAGAAGTAAGTGAAGTTGTTGAAGTTGCCGAACTGCCAGAGAACGACACCGAACAACCTATCAATGGCGAAGAAGTTGTTGAAAATGAAACTCCAGAACTCGAAGAAGCAAATGAAGACATTGAAATTCTGAGCGGCGTAGATTCTGCTCCCTTAACGATGTGGCCCGGCAGAAGGCCAGTGAAAGAAGGTCTTGTTATTCTTGCATTTGATGATGTCTCGATTGACGAAACTCTCGG
>CAZVAE010000145.1:2011-4754 GCA_964624985.1 uncultured Isosphaeraceae bacterium
AAGTCGTAATTCCAGTCAGTGCGAGTTCACTTCGGGCAAAGAAAATTACATTGCAGAATGATGAGCCAGTAAACCGTAGCATTGCATTGGATTTACTTTTTCAGGCATTTCGACTCAATCAAGTTGGTGTGATTGAGCGTGAAGATATCATCATCATCGGACCTCTCGATTCGATGCTGAGCGATATCGGGGACATCCCAGTTCTAGGTGTAGATGACGATGTCATGAATCGCCAAGACCGAGGAACACTCGTCATCAAAGTGTTTTCAGTTGAGCGAACAGAAGCCCAAGTTATAGGTGATCGAATAAACGAGATGTTTCCCGATTACGGTGCGCTTACGGTGTATCCAGATTCAAACCAACTTGTCCTTCTTGGCGATGTTGGTCTTTGCCAGCAAGTGCAAGATTTGATTCTCCAACTTGACCGCATCTGGCGTTCAGGAAAACTGCAAACCTTTAGACTAAAACATGCAGATGCTTCGGAGATTGCTGACAATATCTTTGAGTTGTTTGAAGAATCGGGCTCGACATCAGCTTCAAGAAATACTGGTAGAAACAATAACAACCGACCTCGAACGACAACAACAACTGGAGCTGAAGAAGTTGAGCTCCGTTTAACTGTAAACATGCAGCAAAACTCTGTGACAGTCCAAGCAGAACCAGATGTCATGGACGAAATTACTGAATTGATTGAAACAGAATGGGACTTGCCTCGTCCAACTGAAACAAGCAAGATGTACGTGCTGAGATACAGTGACCCAATCAAGATTCGAAACTTGCTCCAAGAGATTCTTGGCGATGGCACATCAGGTGGAGGCGGTGGCAATAGAGGTGGTCAAGCACAACGGGCAGATGTCACCCAAGCCGTGAGTGGTGTCTACCGCTTTGAAGCGTATCCTGATAAAAATGCACTTCTTGTCCTTTCTAAAACTGAAGAGAGTTTTGCGTTTTTGGACTCAATCATTGAATCTCTCGATCAGCCTACAGATGTAGGGCTACCGAAAATCATCGAATTGAAGCATGCAAATGCCGTTTCGCTTACTCAAGAGTTAAATGCCCTGCTTTCTGCCCCTGGTGTTACAGCAACAATTGATGAGCCAGACACGGGTCTTTCTGGCGAGGGTTTTGGAGACTCTGCAACATCAACTGACAACGAAACAGGTGGTCAAATGAGTTTCCCTTGGCAACAAGGCGGTGCAAATTCAGATGACCAATCACCAGAGTCTTCCCTCATTTCAAAGATTCGCCTTGTCCCCATCGTTCGGCAAAACGCTATTGCAATTCTTGCACCACCGGCGTACATGCAATCGATACTTGATGTCATCGAAAGTTTCGATAGAGCGACACGGCAGGTCATGATTTCGTCCACAATTGCTGCTGTCACGTTAACTGACGACCTTAAACTCGGTCTTCGATGGGGAACTGGAGTAAATGGAGACGGTGAAAATTCTATTGGAATGAACGGCGAGCTCGAAGGCATTAGCACTAATATTTTCGATGGACTCTTTAATGGTGGCACTACATTTATTGGGCTCACAAATGCTGGAGTTGCATTAGACGCACTAAATCAACTCACCAATGTCAAGATTATTCAACAGCCAAAAACATTCACTTCAGATAACCAGGAATCAATATTCTTTAATGGCTCTGAAATTCCAATTCAAACAGAAACAAGTACAACAGGCACTGGCATCGTACAAGGCGGTTTTGAGTACCGTGATGTTGGTGTCATGCTCAATGTTCGACCACGAATTACTGCAAATGGCGATGTCGATCTGACCATCAATGTTGAACTATCAGATCAAGTTGGAGAAGGCATAGGCGGGAACCCAATTTTCTCAAGACGTCAAGTCAGAAGTCAAGTACAACTTCACGATGGCGAAACGGTCCTCATAGGAGGAATTCTGAAAGACCGTGAACAAAAAGTGAAGCGGAAATTCCCAATACTAGGCGACATCCCTCTAATTGGCGCACTCTTTACTTCTGTTGAAGACCAAACAGTTCGAGAAGAATTGTTAGTGTTCATTACTCCAGTCATTGTGAGCCCATTTTTAGACGAAAGCGACAATTACAACGTTGAGTATTTAGAACGTCTCAATGAGATTTCCCTACCCGTTGATGAACAAATTGAACGCATCAAAAACGGCGATGATTTCTTGCAAAATCGGCTACGAAATCCAGGCGATGATTTCACGCCTTCTCAGTAGCGTGTACAGTAGCAACATATGCTTCGTCTCACATCACAAGTCGTTACTCTCATTAGTGTAGGCGTATTGGCTGCATGTGGTTCTCCAACAAAATCTACTAACTCAACCGCTCATTTAGAAGACAAGATCGCTGCAATCAATACCTTAAATAAAACGATTCGGCCTGCCGTAGATGCAGTCTCAGAGAGTACAACTGAGATTGATTGGGATGCAGGCGTACTTCCGTGGGATCGATTCACCTTGCCCTCGTTTTCTCCAGATGGGCTGCATGCCGCAGTACAACTTGGCACTTCGCCCTCACTTCAGATATTGAGTGGCGACCAGAATAACCCGCGCCCATCAACGACAATCGAACTTCACATCCTTGATCCCATCCAAGGCAGAAGAATCTCTCCTCTGCTGGTTAGCCGAAAAGGATTAATCCTTAGTCATAGTGCGAATGACAATATTGTTCTCGCAGAATTTCCTAATGGTGAACTTGGAAGATGGATTGCACAGATCGAGTGGGCGACAGGGAATGTGCATTGGGTCGTTTC
>CAZVAE010000146.1:0-4745 GCA_964624985.1 uncultured Isosphaeraceae bacterium
GCGAATTGGGTGAACAAAACATTGAAATCACTGCTCGGTGGGATGTCGAGAAAGCAGAATTAGAAGAGATACGTGCTGTCAAAACAGAGATTGATCAAAAGCAAACCGAACTCGACAAGGCCCAGCGACAAGGCGATTTAGAACGCGCAGCAAAGATTCAATATGGTGAAGTCCCAGAATTGAATAGTAGATTGACGATCGCAGAAGAAAAGTTGAAAGAACGCCGTGAGCGTGGGCTTAACATGGTTCGTGAAGAAGTCGACGCTGAACAGATCGCAGAAGTTGTTGCACGATGGACAGGCATTCCCACAGCAAGACTTGTCGAAGGTGAACGTGAAAAATTATTGAGAATGGAATCTGTTCTAGAAGAGCGAGTCATTGGACAAGGGGAAGCTGTCGAAGCAGTTTCAGAGGCAGTACGTAGAAACAGAGCCGGTCTCAGCGATGAAACAAAACCGATTGGGTCATTTTTGTTTCTTGGTCCAACTGGTGTTGGAAAAACAGAACTTTGCAAAGCCCTTGCTGAGTTCTTGTTTGATACTGAGGAAGCACTCATACGGATTGATATGAGTGAGTACATGGAACAACATGCCGTTGCTCGGCTCATCGGCGCACCTCCAGGATACGTCGGTTATGAGGAGGGAGGACGATTAACAGAGGCCGTTCGGCGCCGTCCATACAGTGTTATCCTCTTTGATGAAATGGAAAAAGCGCACGAAGATGTTTCGAATGTGCTCTTGCAAGTTCTTGATGATGGACATCTCACCGATGGGCATGGCAGGACCGTAGATTTCAAAAATACCATCATTGTGATGACAAGCAATCTCGGTTCAACAGAGTTACTTGCGATGTCTGACGATGGTGCTTCTGAAGAAGAAATCAAAGCAAAGGTGCTTGGTATTTTGAAGCAAAGTTTACGGCCTGAATTGATTAATCGAATTGATGACACTGTTGTCTTCCATCAATTGACGAAGGAGGAACTAGGTGGAATCGTTGAGATTCAGATTCGTCACTTGAAAAGACGTCTTGAAGAACGAGGACTTTCTCTTGACATCAGCGACAAGGCAATGGCGGCTTTGTGCGATGAGGGTTACGACCCGCAATTTGGAGCGAGACCATTAAAGCGTGTCATCCAGAACAAAGTTGAAAATCCTATCGCAACTGGCATATTGCAAGGACAATATGCGTCTGGGCGAACCATTCGGATCGATTATGTTAAGGAAGAATTCATCTTTACCTCTGACGAATCCCTCTCAGGGTAGATGTACAGCGGTACAATCATCCCATGACATTAACGTGTAAAACTGCTGGCGAATCGCATGGGCCATGTGGCATCGCTCTCATTGAAGGACTCCCCGCTGGTCTAACTCTCGATACTGATTTCATCAATTCAGAACTAAAGCGTAGGCAGGGTGGGTATGGTCGGGGCGGTCGGCAAGCCATTGAAGAGGATAAGGCAGTTTTCTTAGCTGGACAGCGCATGGGTGTCACAACAGGCGCGCCGCTTGTCGTGCAAATACTCAACAAGGACAGCCGACTAGATGATATTGAAGCAACCCCTCCTATTCATCGTCCAAGACCAGGTCATGCGGACCTCTCCGGTGCTTTACGGTGGGTGACCAACGATTGCCGCAACACATTAGAACGAGCGAGTGCTCGTGAAACCGCGGCTCGTACTGCAGCAGGTGCAATTGCTCGCTGTCTCCTTCGTGAATTTGATATCGAAGTCTTTGGCTTTGTTCGTGGAATGCTCGATGTTACTGCTCCTACAGAAGTCACAAGAGAAAACTGGCTTGAGATTCAAGCAGCCCGAGATGATTCCTCTGTCTACTGCCCCGATGATGCTTCATGTAAAGCAATCATCGCACACATCAAAAATGCAAAAGTCGAAAAAGATACGGTTGGTGGACTGTGTGAAACGCATGTCTTTGGTTGCCCACCAGGTCTTGGCTCTTGCGTGCAGTGGAATGAAAAATTAGATTCAAAACTCGCAGGCGCGGTGATGGGAATCCAAGCATTTAAGTCTGTTGAGATTGGCATCGGTGCCACATGTGGTCAGCGTAAAGGTTCTGAAGTTCATGATGCCATCCATTACAAGCCAGAAGAACAAGACAAAAGTCATTTTGGTTTCACAAGACCAACAAACCACGCCGGAGGTATAGAGGGTGGAATGTCGAATGGGATGCCGATTGTTGTTCGTGGGACGATGAAACCCATCGCAACCCTACTGCGAGGCATGGACAGCGTGAACCTAGAAACTGGAGACGCAGAACGCTCTGATTATGAACGCTCTGATGTGTGCGCGCTTCCTGCAGCAAGTGTTGTCATGGAAAACGCCGTTGGTTTTGAAATCGCAGCAGCATTCCTAGATTCTTTCGGCGGTTCAACAATCGAACTTGTGCGAGCATCACACGACGCTTTCGCAGAATCTGCACGGAACATCATCCCCTCATGACGTTGTTAATTGCGTCGTGTTTTGGTGATGTTCCTAATCAACTTTCAGGTGCAGACCTTTTGGAACTACGCATCGATGGTTTCACGCTTGAAGAATGCAAAACACAACTTCCAATCCTGCTGCAAGAATCCCCTATCCCAACTATCGTGACATGCCGAAGTGTGCAAGAGGGCGGTTTCTTTGAAGGTGATGAAGAAGAACTGATTGCGAGGTACGAAATCGCACGGCAATCTGACAGTCAACCTCGGTACTTCGACGTTGAGTTTGAATCTGTAAGGAAGAATCCAAACCTTATCGAAACAATCCGAACTGAGCAGACTGGAATCCTATTGTCGTGGCACGATGTTCGAACCAGACCATCGAATTTGTTACAACACGTAGAAGAGATGAATGGTGTTGCTGAAGCGGATGTCATTAAAATTGTGTGGCGAGCACGTTCAATTCGAGACAACATTGAGGCATTCGAGTTGCTACAAACAAGGCAAAAGCCAATGATTGTTCTTTGCATGGGTGAATATGGGGTGATGAGTAGAGTCCTTGCACCAAAATTTGGAGGTTTCGCGACGTACGCTTCGGTTGATGGAAAAGAGCAAACTGCATCTGGTCAACTCACATTGTCTGAACTACGTTCAACCTATGGGTTTGGTGCCATCACTGAATCGACAAGAGTGTATGGCGTTATTGGGAACAACGTTTCTCACTCTGCAAGTCCCCAGTTCCACAATGCCGCGTTCCAAGCGGCAGGCGAAAACGCGGTCTACCTTCCATTGCAGATTCCTGAGGGCTGGGAACATCTCAAAGCATCCGTAGGGGAGTTGCGCCAGTATGAGCCACTCAAATTTTCTGGTGCGAGCGTCACTATTCCTCATAAGGAAGCAATGATCCAACTTGCCGATTCAACGGATAACATCACAGAATCAATTGGTGCAACAAACACCGTCACGATTGAACATCAACGCATGATTGCTTCGAATAGTGACGTGATTGCGCTTACCGCCCTCATTGGGGAGGCAGAACATGTACTTATCCTTGGCGGAGGTGGTGTTGCAAGAGCTGCCATTGTTGCATCCAAGGAACATGGTGCAGCCGTTTGGGTCATTACGAGGCGCGAGGAACAAGCACAATCACTTTGTGAAACTTTTGCGTGTCAACTTGCAACTGCTGAGAGTGCCTCGCCACAAGTGATTATCAACTGCACCCCAGTTGGAATGGAGGGTGGAACAACGCAAGAGGGTAATCCGCTCATCGAACTTGCTCCTTGGATCACATTGAATTCCAACATCCGAATCATTGAAACTGTATACAAGCCCAAAGAAACACCACTGATTCAGTACGCAAAAGATGTTGGCTGCCCAGTCATCTATGGCGAAGAAATGTTTCGGTTACAAGCAGTAGAGCAACAAAAAGTGTGGGCTTAGTTTGCTAGCATTTATGTTGACTCGTCAAAAGAATCAAGCACATCTTTCTCATTTGTAAACATCTCATCTGCGGGAATCCGAATAATGCCAAACGGTGCTCGAACATCCACGCCTAGAGCATCAACTCCAACGGCAACTGGATCTGTAACCTCTACGCCTGTTTTTGCTTTGCACACTGTACGGAGTGTTTCTTGGTTTGCGTTTAGCTGTTTGCAGAGTTTGG
Organism: uncultured Isosphaeraceae bacterium; assembly: GCA_964624985.1. Taxonomy (GTDB): domain Bacteria; phylum Planctomycetota; class Phycisphaerae; order Phycisphaerales; family SM1A02. Next base: position 4,097 of record CAZVAE010000146.1, read on the forward strand.
ACTCAACACTTGCAAGTCTGTTTTCTCGTTGAAGCGCTTCGCCATCAACAAACATTTCATGAAACCTAGCAGCATCAATATCGACGAAAGCCCACTGCGTGTCGGGTGGCTCACCGTGATATACCTGCCATCGATCCGCAAATGCGCCTTCATTTCCTGACTCTAGGAATTGTTCAAGTGAAACTTGCATCTCCATGCAACCCTCTGCATACTCAGGGATATACATCACTGTGTTACATGGCTGCAACATCGCAACCATTGCAGAAATGACGAGACGACCATCTGGAATAATCACATACGAAACATCGATGTTGTTTTCACCAAATGTAAGTGATGCTGTCGTATTGCTTCGTAAAAAAGCCCACGCACGCTCTGCAATCTGCTGCTCGTCGTACTCTTCCATCTTACAAAGACATCGCTTTTTCGATTGCAGCAACGCTCTTGGGAATTGCTTTTGAAAGATTTTTGTGACCCTTTGAAGTCACCTCAATATCATCTTCAATTCGAATTCCGATGGCTTCATCCGGCAAGTAAATACCTGGCTCTATCGTGATGACTGCGCCCTTTTTCAATGGTGCCATCGGACCACAAGTATCGTGCGTTTCTAAACCAAGGTGATGCCCGATGCTATGAATAAAATAGTCGCCGT
>CAZVAE010000147.1:0-4736 GCA_964624985.1 uncultured Isosphaeraceae bacterium
AAAGCTGGGGCCCCTACCAAAAGAAGTTCCCAAACACGCAGGTTAAAAACTCACTCCAATTGCCACAAGTCAAACGACTCTGCTTTCAGACCTTGCCTCCGAACTCAAAGTTGATGCTTGTGATGACATTCGGTCAATGGCGACACAGTTTGATGATGCGATTTTTTGGATTGCTGAGCCGAGTGCATTCGATGTTTCACTTTGTGAACTATTACGCTGTCGAAAAATGCCCACCGTCACGACGACACCTCTATCCGGAAACATCGATGAACTCGTTGATGAATCTGGCAAAGCACCAGCAGCAAAATATATCCCCTTGTTTAGAAGGAGCGCTGGTTTTGGCGAAGCAACAGATGACATCGAACAATTCGGACAACCCTGTTCAGCCCATTGCACGATGACCTGTTCTCAAGTTGAGGGAACTCTATGGTCACGTCTTTTTGATGCCATGGATAGCATCAACAATTTGTTTGGAACACCTGAAATCGTTCAGGCATTTTTACACAGCACAAAAGTACCCGAAGAACCAAGTGATTTACTTGGCCACATGACTGTCAACTTGCAATTCCAACAACAACGTTGTGCCTCGTTATTGTTGAGCGATCAATCAAATTGGAAACGGACATTACACATGATTGGGGAGGATCACTCGATTACGTTTGGCGATGGAGATACCTTGCCGGCGAGATTAATCGCTGATGGCATTCATTCAAGTGAAGCGCCCATGGCGGATGCCCCAAGGGTTCTTGCTCTTTGTGAAGCGGCGAGACTTAGTTGTCTAACTGGAGCAGCAGAACAGCCTCACCGTGTACTCGAAATGTTCTAAATGCCGATGGCTTGGTGCAATGGCACAACAATATCTGGAATCACTCGTTGCTCAGCAATGTGTTCGATGTGCCCTGAAAGACGTTTGAATATCTCTGAAAGTTCTTCAACTTCTTGGATTGGGCCGTTCTTTCGAACTGTTAAAAAGACGGAGATCGGCTCTTCTTGAAAAATCTGAGTTGCAGTCTCTACTGCAGATGTTCTCGTCTTCACTTCAATAAATGCTTGCAAATCACACGCTTCGTTCAATGCAAACCCAATCCTTGGCTGAACATCGATTAACTGTTCGACGCCATCTTCAACTAATGTAGAAAGAGGAGAGTCTCCTAAAAGGGATTGCATCACGACTACATTTCGGTTTTCCCTTGCTGGAAGATCAAAACCAAAGACTAATTCAATACATTCAATCTGAAGAGGACTCAATGACAAATAGTACGGTGCTAGTTCAAGAAGTAGCCGATGCAAGTCATACCCCTTATCAATATGCGAAGGGTTAACGACTCCAGACGAGATTGAGCGAGGTCGTAAACCAACCCATTGATACCGACCCTCTATCTCTGCTGTTTCAAGTGCGACTTCTTCCTCGAATGTGCGTATTCGTTCAAACTCTGGAATCTCCCGCCGTATTCGATCAAACAAGTCAGATGAGGATTCTTGTACTTTCGGCAAATCCATGCTGAGCATCATTTTTTGATTGACGTAGAAGTCACTACAAAATGTTCCGAACGACTGGCTCACTGTTTCATGATACCAAACTTGTTTGGCGCTTCATTGGTTGTATTTTGAAATACGTGAGTGATCTCCAAAGCCATTCGAATGGTCCAAACCTGAACTTTTTCAACCAAAGGACACTGAACATCATTTGGAAGACCCAAACAGAAAAGACCACGATCAACAATTCAACTCGTTCAAATGTGTTAAACCATCCTAGACCATGCCCATAAAAGAGGGATGTGCAAATGACCGTTTGCATCAGATAATTCGTCAATGCCATTCTGCCTACAGCACCGAGGACTCGCTGAAGCGCGTGGAGAATACCTGTTTTACAGATGAGCATCACGATGCCTATCCATGCAAATGCGATAAACACTCCGCCAACTAGATTCCAATTACTGTCAACAAATCGAGCTAATATTGGATCCCAGCCATGTTGTTCTTTATACCAAACACCTATTGCGATGATAGGGAACCCAATAGACGCCGAAATGATGGTGAGCAAGGTGTAAAATCGTACAGATTTTGCGGCCGAAAGGATATCCCACTTATATGCAGCCATCCCAACAAGCATCAACCCAGCCGCATGCCAAAAGAGGAAGAAAGGCAGAACAAGAAGTTGCATTATGAAAACCATCGGAATCCGATGCCCTAGTTGGTCAAACCAAGAACCCGTGTATGCTGCGATTTCTGCTTGCATATCTGGAGAAGTGAGCAGATCCGATTGCTGCATTTTTAACATCTCTTCTTCAGGCCAGAATTGCACTGTCCAATGCATGAGCAAAAAGAACCCAACTGGGATAACGGACATGAGCACCATCCCAAGCCAAAACAGAATTGCGGGATTCCATTTCCGCACAAGTGCGATTGCCACCCCACAGAAGGCATACGTCACCAGAATATCTCCATACCAGAACCCATACGCATGAATGAGGCCGAACAATAGCAGCCAAGCCATTCGGCTCATTTGCAACCCCCATGATGCGTGCGCTTTCGCTTCAGCACGCTCCATAAAAATGCAAACCCCTGCTCCAAAGAGAATAGAGAAGATTGACATAAACTTCGTGTCAGCAAGATAGTGCAGCGTTAACCACGTCCACCAATCTGCACCCGCCATATCGTTATAAACGGTTGGCAAATCATATGCTGCTGTAACCATCGAAAAGGCGACAATGTTCATAAGCAAAATGCCAAGTACGGCCACACCTCGAAGAACATCTAAAGAAACAATACGTTCCTTGGCGGAAACTGGAGCAGATTGTTCAATTGTCAAGGGAGAGATTCCTTACGTTATGCACATGTTGCAACTGCAGATGCAACTTTCGCTGCTGCTTCTTCTAAATCAATTGCTGTTTGCATTGTAGGCAATTCTGATTGGGCTGCTGTCAATATCTCTCTTGCTGCTTCGACATTTGTTCCTTCTAGACGAACGACGAGCGGTACTGTGAAGCCAACTTCCTTTGCGGCGGCCACTATCGCTTCTGCGATGACATCGCATTGCATAATGCCGCCAAATATATTAACGAGGACACCTTCTACTTTTGCATCCGACAAAATGATTCTGAACGCTTCAGTCACAGTTTCGAGAGTTGCAGTTCCGCCAACATCAAGGAAGTTTGCAGGGTTTCCACCGTGCATTTTAATAATGTCCATCGTAGCCATTGCCAGTCCAGCACCATTCACTAGGCAACCAATGTTTCCATCAAGAGCGATGAAGCTTAAATCAAACTCGGAAGCTCTCAACTCAGCTGGATTTTCTTCGGCAGGGTCAAACATTGCTTTAAGATTTGAGTGCCGAAACAGTGCATTATCGTCAAAGTTAAATTTTGCATCAATTGCTAGTACTTGACCATCAGGATACGTTTCGCATGTTGGAGTCACGATGAGCGGGTTGATTTCAGCAAGTGAAGCATCTGTGCTTTGCACAAGTTCAACGAGCTTCAACATAATGTTAACCACTTGCCCAATTTGTTTACCTGAGAACCCAAGATCAAATGCAAGCATTCTCGCTTGATATGGCTCAATACCCGTTAGTGGACAAATTGGAATTGTCAAAATTGCCTCAGGATTTTCCTCGGCAACACTTTCAATTTCAACGCCACCCTCACTTGATGCAATAAGCGCGTTGGTACCGCTGCTTCTATCCGTTGTGATTGCAAGATAAAACTCTTTGTCAATGTTGACACCATCTGCAATCAAAACTTTCGAAACATCTAACCCTTCAGGTCCAGTTTGTGCTGAGACCATTGGATTTGTGAACATGAACATTGCTGCTTCATGAACTTCTTCTACTGTACGACACAGTTTGACGAAACCTGCTTTCCCGCGACCGCCGGCATGCACTTGGGCTTTCACAACTAGAAGAGTTGATCCTTGAGCAAACAATGATTTCGCAGTTTCAATCGCTTGTTCAACGGATTGAACCATCATCCCTTCTGGAACAGGGATGCCGGCATCTGCTAACAATTGACGGGCTTGGTATTCATGTATTTTCATAGAATCGCTTATTATAGAGGAACAAAAGGAGCACCGCTATGACTCGAACACCTTCAGCTATGGTTGATTTAGGGACGCAGATGCCTTCGTTTTCATTGCTCGATGCGTATGGCATACCCTTCGAATTGCCAAAACAAAACAAAGGAACCCTTATTGTGTTTATGTGCAATCACTGCCCGTATGTTGTCCATGTTGCGGAATTGTTAGAGGAACTCCATTCAGTGTGCAAAGAAAAGCAAATCAACATGGTTGGAATTAACTCAAACGATATCCAATCGTACCCAGAAGATAGCCCTAAGAAGATGATTGAAATGGCTGCCAAATATAATTGGACGTTCCCCTATCTGTTTGATGGTGTCGACCAGAGCGTTGCGAAGGCATTTCATGCAACATGTACTCCCGATGTCTTTCTCCTTGATAATCAAAGCAAACTCTACTATCGGGGTCAATTTGATGATTCTCGACCTTCAAGTGGGGTTTCTGATGGACGTGACGTCATCGCAGCGATTGATGCTTTGGTGGAGGGAGCTCCACCACCCCCAGATCAAAAGGCATCTGTGGGATGCAATATAAAGTGGAAGTCAGAAATATGAAAGAAAGACAACATCTTTTCTCCACATCGTCTCATTGTGGTGCATACTACGGGTATACAACTTCGGACTCCCAGACTGGGACGATTCCTACACCATACCCCATAGGGT
>CAZVAE010000148.1:0-1428 GCA_964624985.1 uncultured Isosphaeraceae bacterium
CACACACGATGATCAAAAGGCAACAGCCAAACTACTTGAAGATGCTGACGTGATCATCCACAACAGTTTCGATTGGCAATCTCTAAAAAGTGGCGATATTCAGTCACATCTAAATAGCAATCTAATTGGCTCAATCGAGTTACTGGAAGCGAGTGAGGATCGTCACTTTATCTACATGAGCAGCATTGCAGTGCACCACCACATGCATTCGAATTGGAACGGCACAATTGATGAATCGCACCCTACGAGACCTGGCTCGTTGTATGGCGGGTGCAAAGCGAGTGTGGAGGCGCATCTATGGGCTGCAAATGCAAGTAGAGGACAACACGTTACTGCGATTCGGCCGACTGCAGTGTATGGCTTAGACCCAAATTTGAAGCGTTCAATTGGATTTCCAATCATTCAGTTGTTACGTGCTGGAAAACCATACACAAAACTAGGTGGCGGCAAATTTGTCAATGTTGAAGACGTTGCTTCAGCAACAATAGCATCTATAGATAATCCAAAAGCAACACCGAAAGTGTATAACCTTGTGAATTGTTATGCGAGGTGGGCAGATTGGGCGACGATTACAGCAGAAGAACTTGGCGTAGATACTGAAATTGATATGAGCAGCCCAGAGAATCCAAAAAACTCTTTTGAAACGATTAGCGTGCTTGAAGAACTCGGAGTTCACGCCAACCGTGGTATGGATGATATTCGCCGTGCTATTCAGGAACTCATCAATGCCACATGAACAATCTATCATCGCGATTGCATCGCTGTTTTTCGGGGCAAAATTAAAAGGGCTTTGCGAAGAGGCAGGGTACGAATACAAAGGTGCCATCGGGCTTAATGGTGCTCTGAAACGAATTGAAGAATGCTCCCCTGCTTGCGTCCTTATCGATTTATCCAAAGATGACATTGACATTTGCGAAGCAGTTACTTCAATTAGATGTATTTCTACCGCTCCAATCGTTGCGTTCTGTGGACATGTGGCGATTGAACTATTGCAAAACGCGAAGGATTGTGGGTGTGATGTCGTCACAACTAATGGCGAGATTACTGGCTCATTTGAGAGAGTGCTCAAGAACGCCCTAATGGCGTAATCGCCATTCCGATACAATTCCTACTTCATGCCAGCACATACGTCGAGCAAAACGCGTTTTAAATCATTCAAAAATCGTATGAGGGGAACTGTCCAGAGTGGTGATATCACGACCGTTGACTCAGATCGTTCATCGAAGAACCGCACTCGCTCATTTCGTTCTTTGTTAAGCCATTTCATTTCGATCATCGGAAAGAATCGGAGAGGTATCATTTGGGCTCTCTGTTTTGTCACTTGCGGTTCAATTTTTAGACTTATCCCGCCCGCTGCGACGAAAATCGTCTTTGACAATATTCTTGGAGATCACCCACTCCCACCAGAAGTCATTACACGCTTCCCTT
>CAZVAE010000148.1:1438-4727 GCA_964624985.1 uncultured Isosphaeraceae bacterium
AATATGGCTCTGCTTGCAGTCATTGCAATCGGTACGGTCGCATTTGCACTCATCGGACTTGCTTTTAGTATCAGGGGAAGATGGATTGCCACCAGAACATCGAAACGTATTCAAGTTGCAATCCGTCGAAAAGCATTTATGCATGCAACATCATTACCATTGCATCGAGTACATCAACTACGTTCAGGAGGCGCCGCATCACTTGTTCGTGAAGATGCGGGCGCAATTGCAGAACTTGTTTTTGGTCTCTGCTATAACCCGTGGCGTGCGATTATCCAACTCATCGGCATCTTGTTGATTTTATTGTTCGTAGACTGGCGACTATTGCTCTTCTCTCTAATTCTTTTTCCCGTTGTATTTTTTACACATCGAACTTGGATCAGCCGAATCAGACCACTATGGAGAAGCATCCGAGCGACCAGACAACACACAGATGCCATGGTCACAGAATCCTTCGGCGGAGCGAGAGTTGTACGGAGTTTTTCAAGACAACGAACTGAAGCTTCAAACTGGATTCGCTCCAATCATCTTTTAATCCGTAAAGAATTACTCGCATGGTGGCTATCAAGGGGAATCGATATTGCATGGTCAGTTCTTATTCCCATTGCAACAGCAGCTCTTCTTTGGTTCGGCGGCTGGCAAGTACTCCATGATCGGGAACTCATCGCAAGTGGTGAAATCACCGCTGCACAAGCGATTACTCCGGGCGACCTAGTCATGTTTTTGACGTACCTCGCCATGCTTATGGGGCCATTGGCAACGCTTGCTGAAAGTGCGACGCAATTACAAAACTCTCTGGCTGCGCTTGACCGCGTACTCGATTTGTTTCAAGAGGAGCGCGAGCAAGATATGCACGAGGGAAATCTTTTCATTACGAAACAAATTACAAAAGGTGCAATCTCATTTCAAGGTGTTTCTTTTTCGTATCCCTCTACTGAACAAAGTGTGCTTGAGGATATTTCATTTGAAGTGAAAGCAGGTGATACGATTGCTTTAGTAGGACCGAGTGGCTCAGGCAAAACCACTCTTTGCAATTTAGTTGCGGCCTTTTACAACCCAACATCGGGTCAAATACTTCTTGATGGCACCCCCTTGCAAGAGATTGATCTTGATTCATACCGATCCTTGCTCGGTATCGTGGAACAGGATATCTTTTTGTTTGAGGGCTCTATTGGAAGCAACATCGCTTACGGCAAAAGGGGCGCAACAATCGAACAGATTCGAACTGCTGCAAAGCAAGCAGCCGCAGATGAATTTATCTCTGAATTTCACGAAGGGTATGAAACGGAAATAGGCGAACGCGGCGTAAAACTCAGTGGCGGTCAACGGCAAAGAATTGCAATTGCAAGGGCACTACTTGCAGATCCGAGCATTCTCATTCTCGATGAAGCAACAAGTAACTTAGACACACATGCTGAGCGACTCATCCAACATAGTCTGGCAACACTGTTACAACATCGAACGAGTTTTGTCATCGCACATCGTTTAAGTACGATTCGGGATGCCGATCAAATACTTGTCCTCGACAAAGGAAAAATTATCGAATCGGGCACACATGAAGCGCTCATGGCAAGAAGCGAGCACTACCACGATATGGTTGTCTTGCAAACGCACCCACAACAGTGACGCTCTTCTTGATTTTCTTTGTTTTTAACTCCGCCATCTGAAAAAGTATTGTAACTGAAGCAAAAAAGCCCATATTCAGTTAGAATACGGGGCTCAGACCTCTTGGAACCAAATCATGATTATTGGAATACCAAAAGAAATTTTCGCAGATGAACAACGTGTCTCTCTTGTTCCACGAGGGGTCGATGACCTCATCAAAATGGGCTTTGAGATCCTTGTTGAAGCGGGTGCTGGCGAACATGCGGACTACTCTGACGCAAAATATGAAGCCGTTGGTGCAACAGTGCTCAATGACGGGGCTGAAGTATGGGAAAAAAGTGATATCGTTGTCAAAGTTCGTGAACCTCAACAGTCTGAAGTACCGCTCATGAAAAATGGCAGTACGCTGATTTCTTTTTTCTGGCCTGCAAAAAATAAAAATCTTCTTGAACAACTCCGTGCTAAAGGTATCACCGCACTCGCGATGGATTGCATCCCAAGAATCACTCGCGCTCAGAAAATGGATGCTCTTAGTTCAATGGCGAATATTGCTGGCTATCGCGCGGTGATTGAAGCTGCAAATGAATTCCCTCACTTCTTTACTGGACAAATCACTGCTGCAGGTAAGATTGAGCCAGCAAAAGTACTTATTATTGGTGGTGGAGTCGCAGGACTTGCTGCAGTTGGTGCGGCTAAAGGTCTTGGTGCAATTGTTCGAGCGTTTGATACTCGTCTAGCCGTTCGTGAACAAGTGGAAAGTCTGGGCGGTGAGTTTTTAGAACTCGATTTCCCTGATGAAGATGGTGAAGGTGCAGGCGGTTATGCAAAAACGATGAGCGATGAGTTCATCAAAGCCGAAATGAAACTTTTCGCTGAACAAGCGATCGAAGTAGACATCATCATTACAACCGCGCTGATTCCAGGCCGAGAAGCGCCTAAGTTGATTACTGCTGGCATGGTCGAAAGCATGAGAGAAGGTTCTGTCATCGTCGACTTAGCTGCAGAACAAGGAGGCAACTGTGCTCTCACTGTACCAGGCAAAAAAATTGTTCATCACGGTGTGACAATTCTTGGATATACCGATTTACCCAGTCGAATGGCCGCATTATCCAGTCGGCTCTATTCTGCTGGCATTATTCACTTGCTTGATGAAATGGGTGGCAATGAAAAGTATCACATTGATATGGATAACGAAGTGATTCGAGGCGCACTTGTTCTAAAAGATGGTGAGATTACATGGCCTCCACCAAAACCGAAGAACCCTGGGCCTGCGTATTCTGTTGATACAGGAGCACGTCCAGCTAAAGAACAACCAAAAGTCTCAGAGGACGTCGAAGAAACAAAGAAATGCCCATTTCTCATAGCGACTAAACTTGTATTGATTCTCGCTGCTGCAATTGGCATTATCTATGTTGGCACCAATGTGCCCAAATCGTTTTTAAGCCATTTCACTGTGTTTGTGCTTGCCTGCTTTGTTGGCTGGCAAGTGATTTGGAATGTTACCCCCGCTCTACATACTCCACTGATGAGTGTGACCAATGCTATTTCAGGCATCATCATTATAGGCGGCATTCTTCAAATCTCACAACCTGAATGGAACGCGACTGCAATTTTAGGTGCATCAGCAGTTCTCCTCGCTGCCATCAATGTCGCTGGTGGATTCCTTGTCACAAACCGAATGCTT
>CAZVAE010000149.1:0-4697 GCA_964624985.1 uncultured Isosphaeraceae bacterium
ATTATGAATAAGCGATTTATGCTTACAGCAGCTGGTGCAGCTGCAACAGGTATCGCTGGTGCAGCAAATGCTGAACTAGTGAACATGGAAAACGGTCTTGACCGTTGGTTTGGCGAGCACTCATGGCAAGTAATAAGCTCTGGCGGTTCCGTTGTTGCTTCAATGGCCGGTGGTAGTTACGGCGGTCTTGTTGAAGGTACATTTAGTTATGTCACAAACACTGCTACAAGTGTTTTTGGTACTATTTATGGTCAACTAGACCTTGCAGCAGGTGACTACACAGTTGCCATGCAAGACTCATGGGGCGACGGTTGGTCATGGGGTTCCTACGTAGGATATCTCATCATCGGTAGTGGCTCAGGTACAGTAACTGCAAGTTCAGGTTCATTTACATTCACTGTAGGTGGCGCTATTCCAGCTCCAGGTGCACTCGCACTTCTTGGACTTGCTGGTATTGCAGGTACACGTCGACGTAAATAAGTTACGCTGACTTTACCGTAGACTTATATAGTCTTACAAGAGCAGGTCATCTCTTAGAGATGACCTGTTTTTTTGTGGGCGTGACCTTTACATTGCTATCTGTAGGATTAAATGTAGTCGCTCACAATGTCAATAAGTGGGCCGAGGTGCTTCTCATAATTCCTCCAACGTCCGCTCGAAGTGTTATACATTTTCTGGTTAACTTGGTCGTAACTGATTGTTCGTGCGATTCGTTTTGAGGTATGAAACTCCATACATTCTTCTTTCCATGGCAAATCAAGGAACTCGATGAGTCGCTCTGTTTCGCCCCGTTGGTCTGCGACAAGGTTCTCGTAATGAAGTTCAAACATCCGAATCGACAATGTGTTGAGCCAATGATCTGTCATTTGTTTCCGAGCAATCCAAGTCTTACCCAGACTCTCTAATGTATTCGTAGAAATGACCCGAAACCAGTAGATTCGTGGTGTAACAAGAGACGGCATTATCCAATGGATGTCTATACAACATTACGGCCCTCGAACTCGGAAGAATTTTTGACAAAAAGCCAAGCTGCTGAGTCAGATTGAGAGCTTTGTTTGAAATGATTTTAGGTTGTGTTCCAATACCCTCATTTGCAGAAAGGTAATGTTCAGAAAGGGCTGCAGCATCATCTTTCCGAATGTCAATCATATTCATCGGCCACGCATGAAAAGAATCTGTTAACTGTGAAACTCTTAACTGCATCGTATGCCCCACAGACATTTCACCACCATTTGCAATGTCAGGATGCATGCTTAGAATTTGTTCAAGTAAGCTAGTACCACTTCTCGGATTTCCCACGATAAAAAACGGCTCCATCTCAGTGAATGGGCCCTCTGCGAGTGCACCAACCAGTTCTTCAGTCATAAATTCTTTCATCTGGTCGAATTGGCTCAAATGAGAAGCTAAATCGAACTTTACTTCTTCAATCGAATGTGCAGTTTGCGCTGCAGCCCACGCTCTGTCGTACTCTCCAACACGATCGAGAGCTTTTGCTAGGGTAAAGTGATTCGCTACCAATTCATTTGCTTCGATACTTCTGGACTCGTAGTCAGATTCGAGTAGATCAATCGCAGAGTCGTAGTTCTTTCTTGCAATATGCGAGCGAGCCCGAATATTGAGCGTTTTCGCCTTATCTGGAAGAAGAGATATCTGTTCATCTAACAAATCTAACTGTCCGCTACGCTCATATACTTCTGCCCGAAGTACAGTCATCATCATTGGGTCAGCCTCGGCTGATTCGGCTTCCGCTAAGTAACCCAATGCTTTGTCGAGTTCACCATATAAATTCCATGCTCGTGCCAGAGGGACGAGAACCTGTATTTGGTTTGGATCTAATGTATTAAGTTTTTCTAGAATTTTTATTGCACTGAAGAAATCATTCGTTTCGAGTGCGATGTGAGAAGCCATAAATTGCAGCTGTTTTGAATCTGGAAAAACAGCAAGGTTTTCTTCAATTGTCGTGCTTGCACTGAGAAACAACTTGCAAGAAATCAACTTTTTCACTGCTTGAATCGCTTCATCTTCTGTATAAAATTGAGGCATCGATACAGTATAATAAAGTCTTTTACAGTTCGTTATAGATCCTAGATTAAGATAAAGAGTCACATTCATGACAGAACGGCCAACTGATCCCTCGACTGATTTGCCACCGCTCGATACTTCCAAAATTTGCATTGAGATAAACGCTGTAGAACCACCTGACTTTACACTTGATTTTGAGGTCCCTGTTGACATCCTCAGCGAGGCCTCTCAAAGAATCCAAGATGGCGGACTTGAGTACAATGAAAAGCAGATGGGTGATCTCATCGTTCAGATTTGCCTTGACGAAGGTATGCAACGACTAGACAGAGATTCTGCTTGGGGAATTCGATTATTGGCAAACAGTTTCAGTACATTTTCAATTGATGAGCCGTTTTCGTTTTCTGCAATAGTCGACGTGTTACCTGAAGAAGAGTTCTCAATTGAGTCAATTCCAATTCAACGTAATCAGCTTCAAGTCGATGACGCGATGGTTGATGCAGAGTTACACGAACAGCAACTTCAATTCGGCACACGTACTGAGCATACAGGAACTCTTGCGTATGGTGATGAGATTACCTGCAGAGCAACAGTCACTCTTTATGATGATACAGAACCGTTTGTATCACTCGAGGAATGCACGTTACGAGTGCCAAGTGAGAAACAGCATTTCGTGGTAGGTGGTATACCGCTTGACGAAATTGGCTCTCAACTTAGGGGCACAAAGACAGCGGACGAACTCTCTTTTGTAATTGACTTCTCCGAACACTTTCCATCACCTCCTTTAAGAGGTAAAAAAGCGAAAGTTGATTTCAGAAATTGTTCGTATAGGAGAATTTCACCTGCTGATGTGAGTCAGGTCCTAGAGCAGTATGGAACTCCGAATGAGGCAATCCTACGAGCTCAAATCAAGATGTCACTTCAACATAACTTTGATCGTCAGAACACCAATTTTATGATGCATCAGTTATACGAATACTTGTTGAGTACTGTTGACATACCAATCTCAAAAAGAATCATTAATAAAACATTTCAAGAACAATGTAAACAGCAGTTAGAGGCCACTTCTTCAGAAGAACTTTCAGAAGATCAGAAAAATAACCTCTCAGTGAAAGCAGCGAGAACTGTCAAAAAAATGACCATTAATGCTTGGTTGCAACGCACATTTAAACTTGGCATTTCTGAAGATGACATTGATAAACAAGCAGCAATTATTGCCGAGGAACGTAGAGTCCGCCCTTCAGAAATCAAGGAAGAATATTTATCAAACAACAAAGTGAGTGTCCTTGGAAATATGGCAAGCGAACGAAAAATATTTGAACGACTCAAAGAACGCATGGTTTTTACGGATGTTTAAGATTAGTTTTACAGATAATCGCTACATAACTCGATGATTGGATTTAAATGTGTTTCATAATTTTTCCAGCGTCCAGACGATGAGCTGTACATCTTTTGATTTACTTGATCAAAACTAATCGTACGTGCAACCTGTTCTGATTTGTAAAACTCCATACATTCCTCCTGCCAAGGCACGCCAAGGAACTGAAGAATCTTTTCAGTTTCTGCACGCTGGTTGCTCACGAGGGACTCATAATGTAACTCCATGACTGGAATAGAAAGTAGTTCGAGCCACAATTCAGACAACTGCTTTCGTTTAAGCCATGTTTTCCCTATCGATTCTAGGGAACTTGTATAGGGAAGGCCTGCAGCCAGCAAGTTTGTTGTAAAACAAGAAACTGCATTATCAAGTGGATGCCGCTGCAACACAATGGCTTTTGAACTTGGCAGAATTTTGGAAAGAAAGCCCAATTGAGTATGAAGATTAAGAGCTTTATTTGAAACTATCTTGGAACCCTTCCTGAAAAACTCGCATGCTGAACTGTATCGTTGAGAGAGTTGGCTTGCATCTGATTCATTCAAATCGATGAGATTCATGGGCCATGCGTGGTATGAATCCGTAAGAGATGCAACCTCTGCTTGCATGAGCGTTCCAGATGACATTTCCCCTCCATTTTGAATATCGGAATGCATACTGAGAATCTGTTCTAGCAAACTAGTCCCGCTTCTTGGATTACCCACAATAAATAGTGGTTCAAATTCTGTGTGAGGACCTTCTACCAATACATCGAGAACTTCCTTTGTCATAAATGAGTACATCTCATCAAACTGAGCAAAGAATTCATTTTCGTCAAATGGTGTGTCGTCAAGGTCGTGAGCATTCGACGCTGCGTCCCAAGCTTTGTCATACTCTCCGAGTCGATCGTACGCTTTACTTAACAAAAAATAGAGCTTCGATTTTTTTACATCATCCAATTCAAGATTGAATAATGAATATATAAAATCAACGGCTTCTGAATACTCTTTTTTTGCAATCAAAATTCGAGCAATCAATCTGTGGTAGTTTCCATTCAGTAACGGCTTTTCCTGCATTTCATTAAGAATCAGTTCAGCTTCAGAAGTTCTGTTAAATCGTTCATACAAATCTGCCAAAGTCAATACTGAGTGAAGTGAGTGTTGTGATTTCTCTACAGCTCGCTTTGAATACCGTATGGCTTTGTCGATCTCACCGAGTCGTGACCATGCAATTGCGGTTTTAATAAGCAATGAGGGGTTATCTGGATCATCCTTCAGCAAGACATCATATTGTGGAGCCGCTGCGTAGAAATCCCTTGATTTAG
>CAZVAE010000150.1:0-4688 GCA_964624985.1 uncultured Isosphaeraceae bacterium
ATACCTGCAACGAATACTTCAATCCCAGCCGCAGAAAAACGGTCTCCTACTTTTATGCCTCGACGTTTCGCTAAAGCAGAACCAACGATGGCACCATCGCCACGTTTCCCCCAATCCGCAATAGAACCATCAGAAATCACGCCATCTTTTGCAATTGCATGTTGAATTGAGTCACGAGGTACGCCGCGAAAAGTCACAACATCGAGCGATGCACCACAATTAGAGACGTGAATTTGAATCGGAACAACGCTAGCAACACCTTCGATTTGGTCGATTCGATCTTCATAATATTGAGGAAGACGACTTGAAAAGGGGCAGTATCGATTTTCTCGATATACAACAAGGGTTGTTTCGCCAGCAGTCATCTCAGTTGCAGCTTTTACGCCTGTTTGCATAGATTCGACGACGACAAAGAGAAACATAGCAATTGAAATCCCACCGAGAGTGAGTGTTGAGCGAATCGGTGACCGCTTAATCTGCTTGAGTACAGTTGGGATAACACGTAAGATTCTCATGCTTCCACCTGCTCAATGAGCTGTCCTTTTTCAAGGTGTAAGAGAGTATCTGCCCACTCGGTGGTTAGAGGGTCATGTGTGACCATCACAATTGTCTGACCTTGTTCTTTTTGCAATTTTTGAAGAAGGTCCATTATTGCTGTGCCGGTTTCTCGATCAAGATCTCCAGTCGGTTCATCAGCAAGAAGAATTGTCGGTTCAGAGACAATAGCACGGGCTATGGCAACACGCTGTTCTTGACCTCCAGAAAGTTGTCTTGGGTAATGGGCATATCTGTCGCTAATTCCAACAACATCAAGTGCATGAGAAACTCGCCTATGTCGTTCTTTTCGAGACAGATTATGCAGAAGCAGGGGAAGCTCTACATTTTCATATGCGGTTAACACTGGAATCAAGTTGTAGAGTTGAAAAATATATCCAATATGGTCTGCTCGCCATTGTGCAAGCGCATTTCTACCAAGTGTGTGGATAGGTGCATCATCGATGATGAGCTCACCTTCACTTGGGCGGTCGATACCGGCAAGTAAATTTAACAACGTGGTCTTGCCAGATCCTGAAGGACCCATTAGTGCAACAAACTTGCCACGTTCGATTTCTAAGTCTAAATTTTTTAGTGGTGTAATTTGTTCATCGCCACGTCTGTAATGCTTTGTCAGATTTTTACATTCGATGAGAGTCATGATTAATGATCTCCTTCAATTTGAACAACATCACCACTTGTTAGTGGAATATCGCTTGTGATGATTTTGTCTCCAGTTGTAACTCCTGAAAGCACTTCAATCCATCCATCAAACTCGTTATCACCAAGTTCAAGTGTGCGGAGTTCGGCGGTGCCGGTACCTTTGTTTAGGTTTGAAACAACCCAAACTGTGGGATTTTGGAGGTCTTTGATCGTTGAGAGCGGTATGAACGCATGTTGTTCTGTCCAAACGCCTTCACTGTTCGCTTCTCGCTCCGGCTGGAGAATTTTGACACGTGCAAGCATATCTGGCTTTAGTAGAGTTGATGGATTCAGGATTTTCACTTTCGCTTCAACTGTATTTTTCTGTTGATCTGCTCGGTGAACAAATCGTAGTACTTCGCCTTCAAAAATAGTATTTGGAAGAACATCCACGATTATTTTTGCAGGGTGTCCTACTCCAACTAGTGATGCATCGGCGAGTGGTACATCAGCCCGCACTTGTAACATTGTTGGGTCATACATGTGAGCAACATGGGATGCATGTGTATCACCACCAAGTTTCAATACTGATCCAGGTGTAGCGACAAGTTCAATCACAACACCATCTATAGGGGAAACGACGGTGCATCTATCGAGCGCAAGTTGTGCAGTTTCTTTTGAAACTATAGCATCGCGAAGAGATGCACTAGCAATCGCAACATTCGCCTCTTCAGTTAACAAACGTAGTCGCAGACGTTCGACTGGTCCTTCCGCAAGTGAACCAGAGCCAACGAGCGGTTTCTTTCGCTGGTATTCGTCTGCAAGTTCCTTCATTTTAGCTTCCGCAGCGTGAACTTTACCCTCCCATAATTTTACTTTAGCGAGTGCGGTTTTAAGCGCGAGTTCATTATCTTCGTCGATGAGCTTGGCGATGGCTTGACCTTTTGTAACAGTATCACCCTCAAGGACAAGCACTTCTTCAACAATTCCATCAGTCAGTGCACCAGCATATATTGAATAAGGTTCAGCTTCGACCCAACCGGGGGCTTGGATAACTGAGCCCTGAGACGCAGACGAATTTTGAGGGTCATCGGTTTCTACATTTCTCATTACGACTGTAACAGCATCTACTTTTGTAGAAGCGCGGATAGATTCCCAACTTGAAAAAAGAAGGATTGCTGCAACGGTTGCAATAACAAAGATTGGAATCCCTAGGCGGGTCATAAATCGTTTCTTTGGTTGTGGAATACTCATGGGTTAATTCCTTTCAGAGAGCCACCAACTGATTGTTCAAGTTTGATGGCTTGCGTTGAAATGAGGAGGGTATCTTTTAAGACATGTTGTTTTGCTTCGATGACTTTTCGTTTCATAGGTAACAAAGAAAGTGGATGTAACTCTCCTTGCGAGTTTGCGTTTTCAGCACGATCTAATGACGATTGAGCAACCTGAAGTAATTGCGAATCAACCTCAAACTTTTCAATAGACGTGGAATATGCTTCAAAAAGAGAACGGACTTCCTTTACCGCTGTTCGCATTGCATCGAGATATTGAAGTTCTGATTGTTTTAACTTGGAATCCGCAACAGCTTCTTTCGCATTTCCATCGAGAGCGATTGTGATTCCACCACCCGGGAGAATCCCTTCTCGGTCTCCAAAGCTCTCATTAAACATAACACTTCCAGTCACAAGAGGGGGATTTGCTAAGCCAAGTTCTGATGAGCGTTGCTCAATCATGGCTCTTTGTGTCGCTAAATCTAGCCGGTGCTCTATTGCAAATGCGAATAGAACTTCCTCTGAATGTTGTATTGGATCTGGTTCAATTGGAGGAACAATGTATGGGATCTGTTGTACTTCAGGACACCCCATTACATGCAAGAGCTCTAACATAGCAATATCGAATTGTTCTTGGGCTTCAAGGAGTGAATGTTCGGTTTCTAAAGTTGAAATTTTAGCCTGATCTACATCAAGTTTTGAAGCTTCACCAACAGATGCATGATCTAATGTAATCTCATACATTTTGGATGCAAGTTCTTTGTCTAACTCTGCGAGTCTTACAAGTTCAAAAAGTGTGGAGACTTCATGGTGTGCAATTCGTACTGTTGCAACGACTCCAACGGTTCGATTTGCTGCAGTGAGTATTGCTTGTTGAAGCGTTTGTTCTGCGGATGCAATTTTATCAGGGCGAGTCCATAACCACGATAAGCTTTGTACGCCCTGCAAAATGATAGGGGCTCCAGCTAAACCGTCGACAGCAATGCCAAATGCACCGCTGAATGTGGGATTTGCAGGCAATTCTGCTTGCGAGATTTCTGCTCTGCGTTGCACGATGATGGCTAAATCACGTTGGAGAAGTGCATCTTGAGCGATGGCATATGCAATTGCTGCATCGGAAGTTAGTGGTTCGCCAACTTGCCACATGAGTGATGAATCGACCTCAATGGAAAGATGTTCCTTCGCGATTGCATGTGCAGTTTGGATGTCTTTCGTTGCATCAATCGAAGACGCGCAACCAAAGAGCAATACTGCACTTGAATATTGAATTGTAGTTCGCAGGGGCGTGAACGCGTTCCTGCGGAGTTTGGAAACCATGTGATAAGTCCTTACACTAAGACAAAACACTTGTTTTAAAAAACAAGACGAATACGGGATGTCAACGTGTTAGACTTCGAGGACTAGCGTGCCACGAATTGGTGGCGCACTGCTATACCCTAGAATATGTGGTTTGAATCTAGGAGGACCATTTGCAAATGGTGTGACTTCATTTGTAGCAGCATGTATTGCATGCTCTACAAAGAATGGAGCAGGGGATTCAGCGCCAAAGTGGTCAATTGGGGGGGTCCAATCTTGAACAAAGATTGTCCCTTTGATTATGCACCCACAATCACCATTGCAAGGTTCAGAATCAGAGGGTTTCTCTTCATCTTGTGTCAAGTTTTGACAACATGATGTTTGGATTTCCTTGCAGCAGGAAGTAGTAGACTCTTCTTGAACCACAACGGTACAGCATGTGCTATCTTCACCAGTTGCCGATTTCACAATACAACAACAGAGCGGCATGGTGAAGATGAGCACCATCGCGACAAAATTTGTCAAAATGCTAGGTCGGTTGTACATTTGAATTCTTAAGTATACTTCCAACGGCATTTGAATCAAGAATATTGCGAATTCAAGTTGAAATTGCAGTCATAGTCCAATAAAAGGTGATGTGATGGCATACTATTTGAGCATGATTGAGTTAACGATGGCAACTGTACTTACACTAGGGACGATTCAAGAACAAAACCCAAAGCTCGATTGGTGGAGAGAAGCAAGATTTGGCATGTTCATTCACTGGGGCTTGTACGCAATTCCAGCAGGCACTTGGGAAGATGAAACAAGGCACGCTGAGTGGATACGGACGACTGCACAGATTCCACTCGAAACGTACGACCAATTCGTGCACGAGTTTAATCCGGTGAACTTCGATGCGGATGCATGGTGTGCGATGGCAAACGATGCTGGCATGGGGTACGT
>CAZVAE010000151.1:0-210 GCA_964624985.1 uncultured Isosphaeraceae bacterium
AAGAAGCCAAGGCAGAGATTGAAGACACAGAAGGTGTAATTCATCTCGTTAACGTTCTTGTACGTTGGGATGCGGATTATCTTGTCGGGAAAGAAGTAACGTTGAAACCTTCAGACAGCGGAACACTTCTCGTCGAAAAGTAAACTTATTGCGAGCGTTCAACCAATCGGTCAATGAGGAAACTTGATTGTTCAAGAGCTTGTTCAGAGA
>CAZVAE010000151.1:220-4416 GCA_964624985.1 uncultured Isosphaeraceae bacterium
CAAAGTGTGTGTGGACTTCTTTAAACAACTCCCTAAATTGTTCTCGATTCTCAGAAAGAATAATGTCCCTCAACTCATCACCCGCTTTTTGTAGCATATCTAAGACCGTCGCCGTCTCGGGGTTATTCATCTGAATCGAGGCATAGAGATCAGCTGATTGCGCGAAGTGTCTTGCAGCCATGAGAAGTTCCATCAGATAAATTGGCGAGGTAAACTCTAGTGTCTGTTGAACATCAACATCGAGTCGTTGAATAGTACGACCTAGAATTTCAGTGGTTTGGTGTGTAAGTACTTGGACGATGCCCATCGTCTTCTCCTGTAGTGTCTAAGATAGAGAGTCCTCTTGCATTGAAAATTGTGCATAACCATTCGTGCCAGTTCCCAGTATCACGACCTTTGACAACGGCAATTTTTTGCCCTTGAAGTGAATGCACATTTGGACCAAAAAGAGGGTGTGTTCCAATGACACTTCCTTCAAAATGAGTGAGCATCGTTTCGATTGGAATTCTTTTAGTAGATGTGACATCAAAAAGTAGCGATTCCTTCTTGCAATGAGGTGCAACTTCTTTAATGACATCGAGTGTTTCTTCGATTGGTACAGCGATTGCGATGACATCAGCATCTTTGACGGCTTCAATATTCGATACTTCCGTATCAACATCTGCAATGATAACGGTGTGCCCGAAGTCATTGAAGAGCGAATGGAGAAGCCTACCTATTCCACCATTTCCACCTACGATGGCAACGGTTTTTGTCGGCATTTCTAAAGGCATTTCTGCGCCTAATGCTGCCTGTCGATCTCGACTTGCCCAGAGAATAACCCTGAAGAGACTTTCAATGACAGCGGCAGGTAACCCAGCCGTATCACCTCTAGCACTTCTATCTGACAGAAGTTCCGCTTCTCGTTTAAAGTCTCTGATACCAAAACCAGTGTTTTTTTTGACTTTTGCAACCTCTTCGACCACTTGGTTTCTTTGGTCTAATAATTCTAGAATGGAATGGTCTATTTCGTCGATCTGCTTCCTCAGGGGGATGAGTGCAGCAGGAATTGAAATTGGCATGTTTTCTTGTTCCATTTCGATGCAAGGCAGGATACCATCTCTACTTCACCTGCATGAAGAATCTATTGGAATCAATGTATGACTACAGCAACATTCTCGACAACTGAATCAGATACTCCTTTTGTACAAGACTTTATGGGTCAACTGTCAGCTCGAAATCCATATGAGCCAGAATTTTTACAAGCCGTTCATGAAGTTGTTTCTTCGCTTGAACTGGTCATAGAAGGACGACCTGTCTACGCCAGGGAGAATATACTTGGTCGCCTTGTCGAACCTGAGAGGACGTTGCAATTCAGAGTGCCATGGGTTAATGACGGTGGAGAAGTCATCGTAAACAGAGGTTATCGCGTAGCATTCAATAGCGCAATTGGCCCCTATAAAGGCGGGTTGCGTTTTCATCCTACAGTGAATTTAAGCATTCTTAAATTCCTCGGATTCGAGCAGATTTTCAAAAATAGTTTGACGACGCTACCGATGGGTGGAGGAAAAGGTGGCGCTGACTTTGATCCGAAAGGAAAAAGTGATGGTGAAGTCATGCGGTTTTGTCAATCATTTATGTCTGAACTCTTCCGTCATATCGGGCATAACACCGATGTTCCAGCTGGAGATATCGGTGTTGGTGGTCGAGAGATTGGTTTCTTGTTCGGCGAGTATAAAAAGTTAACAAACAGTTTTGTAGGTGTTCTTACTGGACGCGGTCTCGAATGGGGAGGCAGTCTGATTCGATCAGAAGCAACAGGGTATGGCTCTGTGTACTTTGCATCAGAAATGCTTGCAACTCGAGGAGAGACGATAGAAGGTCGTACATGCCTAGTCTCTGGTTCAGGCAATGTTGCCCAATTTACAACCGAGAAAATTAACGAACTCGGTGGCAAGGTTGTAACGCTCTCAGATAGTAGTGGTTGGATTTTTGATGGTGACGGTATCGATGCGAATAAACTAGCGTGGCTTATGGAGTTAAAAAATGTTCGGCGTGGGCGAATTGGCGAGTATGTTGAACAATTCCCAAATGCCGAATTTCACCATCGAGATGATTCACTTGATCATAACCCTATGTGGGCAGTGCCAGCGAAGTGTGCATTTCCATCTGCGACACAAAACGAGATTAATGGAATCGATGCATCGAATATGTTGGGCAACGGTTTAGACCTTGTCAGTGAAGGGGCAAACATGCCTAGTACTTTTGAAGCGCAAAAGTTGTTTGTAGAGGCAGGAATTTTGTATGGTCCAGCGAAAGCAGCAAACGCAGGAGGAGTAGCCGTCTCAGGTTTAGAAATGGCACAAAGTAGCCAACGTCTTTCTTGGACTCGCGAAGAAGTTGATGCCAAGTTACGTCACATCATGGCAAGAATTCATTCAAAATGTGTTGAAGCATCGAAGGAGTTTGGATGTGAGGGCAGTTATGTCGATGGCGCTAATATTGCTGGGTTCGTAAAGGTTGCTCAAGCGATGCTTGCACAGGGTGTTGTCTAAACGAAACGTTGACATTTTCATTGGACTTTGTACGATTTATGGTATACTGGGGGCATCGTTGGGGAATAGTTACACTCGTTAAGGAGCGACGTAACTTCTGACAAAGTACATGTGGATGAGCGAATAGTTCGCTATCTATCTTTCTATTGTGATGCATGATATTTATGATGCTAAAGGAGCAATGTAGAGTTGAATATGATGACAACGATTGCATTTGGTGACCGAGTAATACATCCTAAATTCCCTGAATGGGGGAGCGGCGCTGTCATTCGCGTTGAGAGCACTGCTGTTCAAGGAGAACCGACAACTCGGATTACAGTTCGATTTTCAAGTGCTGGTCTGAAATCTTTTGTGGGAGATGCATTGCCTTTAGAAGTCCTTTCCAATGGACATGAGATGCCCGGAGATAGGGCAACGCTTAAGCCAGCGATTTCTGCAGTTGAAGATCTTGAACGGTCCGGATTAACGCAAGCAGTTGAACAAAAGTTAATCGAGATTATGCATTCCATCCCACTTGCATGTCGTGATCCATTTAACACCAGTGAGCATCGACTCCGAAGGACCCTTGAATTGTACAAGTATGATTTAAGTGGTAGGGGATTAATGGAATGGGCGATGGCACAGACAGGAATGGATGATCCATTAACGAGATTCAATCGCACAGAACTAGAGGCGTTCTTTAAACAGTACACGTATGAACTAGACCAGCATCTTTCGAAATTACTAAGTGAAATGCGTGAAGAGGTCGACCTCGTTCAACAAATCGTGTCAAAAGCACCACCTCGTGCTCAAAAAGCAGTTGCAAAGTTACAGTAGTTAATCTGAACTGTTTTCACCAAAGAAGTGATTATCGTTCCCTTCATCACGCCGAGTGCTGTCTCTTCGAATTTGCTCGACAAGTTTCCGAAGGTAAACATTCTCTCGACGAGTTGCTTCAAGATCGAAGACCATGTATTTCACACTTAATCGCAGGAAATCTAACGAGTCTTGGAGTTTTGAGACGGACTCTTCAATTTCAGAACGCTGGCCATCGTCATTTCTGCAAAGTTCCTCTAAGCGGTTCCGATGTTCAGTTGGTAAAGATTGCAACTGTGTTATGAGTCTACTCATTCTCTCTTCAATGTTACGCTCGTTCATTCTCTTCTCTCTTTCTCAATCAATTCTTCTGGGTTGAGCACATTCTGGCTACATCTACAGCATGCACCGACTTTTGTTTTTGTCTACTAATTGAGTAGAAATAGAGTTGATTCGTGTAAAAACGAGGATGCTCTCGGACGTTTAATTCAGTTTGTAACGCTTAAGAAAGGCCTGGCATGGGCTAACTACATGTAGCGAACGATTCCCCATACAAACATTGTTAGCACAATTAGTGTGATAAGCGTGAGCCATCGCTTGTTAAACTCTCCCGCAATAGGATTTTGATGAGTTGTGCCATCTCGAAGCCATTCATGGCACGAAGGACAACTTGAAGCATCATCCCAAATTTCTTCTCCGCAATGAGGGCAGAAACCAGTTTCATCTTGCGAGAAACGTTCAATATCCTCTTGGCTTGGGCCTTCGTCGTGAACCAATCTCTACTGATACTCCGCCGGACTGCTTTCAAACATCATCTGAAGTGATTGGGTTGCACGGTCAACATCGTAACAATTGAAATTGTAAGAA
>CAZVAE010000151.1:4426-4678 GCA_964624985.1 uncultured Isosphaeraceae bacterium
CGGGAGTGTACCAAGACCCTGCCATGCCTCAGTTCGTTCCAGAGTATTGACCGTGCCTCGCATTCGTTCAGGCATGAATGGAACCCATCCAGCGCCTGGTAAAGCATACTCTCCCCATACAATGTAGGTAGGACTGATATCTTCATAGCCAGCAACATCGGCATTTGTAATTCCTACAACTGGGCGAGCAGGTATGCCTGCAGCTCGCAATGTAGCGACGCAGACGCACACCATATCAACAGCCGAACCCGT
>CAZVAE010000152.1:0-4658 GCA_964624985.1 uncultured Isosphaeraceae bacterium
CGCGAAGACCCCTCAATATATGTGCATTTTGATGCATTGGATAAAAAAAGCGTCGAAGATGTATTTGGTGTCGCCTTTGAAGAAACACCGTCATTCCTGATTTGGACAACAACACCATGGACCCTCGTCGCAAACATGGCAATTGCGGTTTCCCCTCGCTTTGAGTATGCACTCGTCCGACTTGGCGATAAAGTGACCATTGTTGCGTGCGAACTTCTTGAACGAGTCGCAAGTGTAACAAGTCAAGTTCCTGAAGTTATTGCCACATGTAAAGGCGATGCACTAATTGGCTTGAAGTATCAACATGTATATTGCGAACGCACATGCCCAATCATTGGTGGAGATCACGTCACGCTTGAGGATGGTACTGGACTTGTGCACACAGCTCCAGGACACGGTACAGACGATTACACTGTTGGCCTCGCAAACAATCTAGAAATCTACTGTCCCGTACTTGGCGATGGCACATACGACGAGAGTGTTCCTGAATTTCTGAGGCGCTTATCCGTTTGGGATGCAAATGATGTTGTAGTAGAGTGTTTACGTGATTCTGGACATCTCTACCACTTGACGATGTACACTCACAGTTATCCGCATGACGGTCGAAGCAAAACGCCGGTCATTTTTCGTTCAACAGAACAGTGGTTTATTGCTGTGGATGTTGAGATTGATGGCAAAACATTGCGCCAAAGAGCACTTGATTCGACAGCCAACGAAATCACGTTTTATCCACCACGTTCACAAAATCGCCTACGGGGGATGATTGAGTCGAGACCAGATTGGTGCTTGTCGCGACAACGAGCATGGGGATTGCCAATTCCGGCCTTTCAAGATGGCGATGGAAACATTCTGATGACCTCAAGTGTTGTCAGAGCGATTGCCAATGTCATTGCAGAGGAGGGCTCGGATGCATGGTTTACAAAAGAACCGTCAGAACTACTCAAAGATTGGGAGAATCCCGATGGGATTGACCTTGCGTCATTAACAAAACTCCATGATATTTTTGATGTTTGGTTTGAATCGGGGACATCTTGGCATGCTGTAATGCAACAGCGAGGGCTCGGTTTTCCATCAAAGCTCTATTGTGAGGGTGGCGATCAACACCGTGGTTGGTTCCAACTTTCGATGTTGCCTGCTCTTGCAGTAACAGGCCACGCACCATTTAACGATCTGATTACACATGGATTTATGGTCGCAAAGGATGGCAAGAAAATGAGCAAGAGTGGCGGAAACGCGCTTCATGTAGATGATTTATTGAAAGAGTACGGCGCCGATGTTTGTCGCTGGTGGGTTTGCTCACTAGCGTATGACAATGATATTAAAGTGGACATGTCTTACTTTGATATTGCTGCTGAGAGTTATCGAAAGATTCGAAACACCTTACGTTTTTTACTTGGGAACATTGGCGAAGAATGTTCTTGTACACCAGATCCATCATCGCTTGACGCTTGGGTTCTTGCGGAACTCACAAAAACTTCAAAGACCGTACAAGAAGCAATTCAAACATATGAATTCCGTTCAGTGCACCAGACGTTATATGATTTTTGCAATCACACACTTTCCTCAATCTACCTTGCAGCAGTAAAGGACCGACTTTATTGCGATGGGGAAACTTCAGATCGAAGGAAGCAAACCGAAGCTACGATTCGAATCATCGCAGATACACTCATTCGACTTCTCGCTCCGTTTATTCCACATACAGCCGATGAAGCGTGGAGAGCATTGCATGGTGACGAGTCACAGAGTGTGCATCTCATGGAGTTCAATTCGCCGTCTTACACTTGCGATGAACGGTGGGCAGATGTCATGTCCGTTCGAGACGTTGCTCTCAAACAACTTGAAGAGGCAAAACAAGGTGGATTAGAGAATCCGTTGGATGCAGGATTGACACTTCCAGCACAATGTGCGGATTTTGACAGTACAGATCTTGCAGATCTTTGCGGAGTTTCGAGAGTTTTGTGTTCGGATGAAGAGGTCCTTGTCCATGACTTGCGGAAAGAACCGAGGTGTGATCGTTCATGGAAACGGGATAGCACAGTGATACAACGTAGTGATGGAGGCATGCTTAGCGACCGCGATGCGAACGCAGTCGGTGTCGAGTAAACTAATCCCATTATGAATGATTTCTTACCGCAAATCCCATATGAAGAGTTCGCAAAGTTAGATTTGCGTGTTGTGACTGTAACAAAAGCTGAGTTACATCCTGACGCTGACCGTCTCTTGAAATTGCAAATTGATGATGGCACATCTGATGGCAGGCAAATCTGTGCTGGCATGAAGGCGTGGTATGCACCTGAAGAACTTGAGGGTTCTCAAGTTATCATTGTGGCAAATCTAGAACCTCGAAAGATTCGTGGTGAGTTGAGTGAAGGTATGGTGATTGCCGCAACGAAAAAAGTAGGTGATGAAGCGGAAGATGTCGCGGTTCTTCGTTGCGATCGACCGATGCCATCAGGTTCAAAAGTTAGTTAACTTCAATCTCTTCGCTCTCGTCGATTTCCTCAGTGTTGCTCTGAGGTCGATCGAACTGAT
This sequence comes from uncultured Isosphaeraceae bacterium, assembly GCA_964624985.1. GTDB lineage: Bacteria > Planctomycetota > Phycisphaerae > Phycisphaerales > SM1A02. The sequence continues at coordinate 2,533 of CAZVAE010000152.1, forward strand.
GCCGTAGGGCGAGTGCGTCATATGAAAATGTATCACCGACTGCCGAAAGGCCACCAAGTTCGTCAAGTGATAGCAGAGTTTGCAAAATAGCATTTGAGCCAGTTGTAAAATCTGTTGCGAGTTCGTCGCTAGCAGGAGTCGTTCCAGTCACGCGTACCAAGACGAGTGCCATGTTTTCTGATGATTGAACAATGAAGATTCGCTTTTCAATTGGTAATGAGGCGACAGGCACATCCAACGGTAGATCATTTGCTTGACTGACGATTGATTGAATCAAATCTCTGTCGTTTTTCTGTAAATCTGGAAGAGATGTGGACATCTCTGTAATCTGAGCACCAGTAGAAATCTTCTGAATAATGGATTGCACCATTAAGGGGCGTCTATCAGTAGGTCCCAAAATAGTAGGTACACCTGTGTCAATCAAGGAAACGGGTCTTGGGGAACTCACCTCTGCGTTATGTTGGAGAGCAGTCGCGAGCATGCCTTCTTCCTGTGCATGCTGTTCGATCAAATCAGATTCTGCTTGCAATGTTTCCCACCGAGCGATTCGACCTAAATCATAGATGACTTGCTCTTCTACTTCTTCAATATGAATAGGTTTGCGTGATGCATCGGTTTCGGTCAGGCGGAACATCACCAAATCACCAGTTGATGTTTCTAGAACAGGGCTCGTGAGCAATTCTTGAATACGGTAGATGCCATTAGCATCAAACTCTTTTGCAGATGAAACCAACGTTTGGAAATTAACTGGTGTATCTCCTACGTTCGTCACAAGCATGTCGCCTAAGATTGGCATTGAAGGCGCATCATCAGTAGAGACCCAACTGCTTTGAGCTCCGTATTCAGGTAGAGGAAATGAGAATTCTTTTTGTAAGGAAGTTGCGAGGGCTTCAAGTGAAATTTTCTGCGAATCCCAATCTTCAGGCAGATTTAAAAAACCATTTGATTCATCAATCCCACGCCGTGGATTTCGAAGTTGCTCTGAGGCATTCCTTGCAATCTCAGTTCTTTTTTTAGAAGTGAGTTGTTCAAGATACGCAGTTTGTACAACTTCTGGAATCTCATCAGTCGAGCCAACCTCTGGGAACCGAGGGTCATTTTCATTTCGACGCCAGAATTTTCGTTGTTCACGACTTGAATAATCATCACTTAACTTTGCAGCTTCTTGAATAGAGGCGGATGGAATGAAAAGCCATTCAGCCTTGAACCGATCTGGAATTTTGTAACCGAAACCATAATCTCCCTCACCGGGGGGAACATCGCCCCATGCGTCAAGCTGGGCTTTCATTTCTTCGTCTGAAAATGAACCATTGTCTTGAGGAATTGCAGGAATCACGATTGTTTCAACAGCAGCGGATGAAAAGTAATCGTCTGCTGCTTTTTTTAATCTTCTGTCAGAAAAACGTCCCGCAGTTTGATACATTTGAACGAGTCGTTGTACACCCTGCAAATGTGCTAAAGCATCAAGAACAATCCGTGGATTTGTTCCAGTGCGGCTAGCGATATTAAGAAGCGTTGGTTCGTCAATGGCAATCGACTGAATTGGTGGAGTTAAGCCAGCGAGATCTGCTTCGCGCGATAGTAGAAACCAATGTGAAGGCGATTCGATATTGCCAACACCCGGAATCGTTGCACCAATCCGATCGATGATTTGAGATTCGAGGAGGTTCTGCTGCCACTGTTCATACCCAACCTGTTCGCCATCACCGACAGTCGCTTGAGTTGTACCTGCATAACCAGCTTGTTGAGCAAGTTGTTGGATGACATTCGGAGCAAGGAACGCAATCAGCAAGAGCGTGCCACCAACACCGAGAATCCAGACACTGTACTTACGGAGGAACTTGAACATGTGAAGAGTGTCCTATCCGTTGAAAATTTAACGATAAAATTCGACGATGAGATTTGTGTTTACATCAAATGGGATTTGATCTGGTGTTGGTTGAGCAACAACAGTACAAGTCAACTCAGCTGGATTCACTGTAAGCCAATCTGAAACGATGTGTCCAGCGAGCGTTTCCATGTTTGTGCGAGCAAGATCGTGAATCTTTGGTTGTAACGTTATGACATCACCGCTGGAAACAGCAAAACTTGGTCGATCAACTTTTCGACCATTCACGAGTACGTGT
>CAZVAE010000153.1:0-4648 GCA_964624985.1 uncultured Isosphaeraceae bacterium
GAGCGGAACAATGACATCAATCTCTTCTGCTACACATCCGACTTCACCGAGAGCGCGCTGAATCGCCATCTTAATAGCATGCGAATCTCCATCAAGTGGAGAATCGCAGAATGACTGTCGACATCCGATTCCCTTTACGGTGCACCACGGAGTTCCATTTCGTGCTGCACAAGAATCTAAAGACTCAAGGATAAGAATTCCGCCCCCTTCGCCGATGACGGTGCCGGATGAATTTGTCGAAAAGGGTTGAACAAGGGTGCTCAAATCGTCCGACCCGTCTGATTCAGCCAATCGTCCTGTGCAATGTTGGCGATAAAGTGCAAGGGGATTGATTCGGTCCTCTGCTCCACCTGAAAGGCACGCGTCTGCATCACCACGCTGAATAACTCTTCGCGACTCAGCAATCGAAAGTCCACTTGAGGCCTCACAACATGTGATGGTATTGCTCGGACCTTGGCAATCATGAACAATCGTCACGTGGCAAGCAAGCATATTTGGCAAATATTTAAGCAGCCAAAGGGGAGTGAGATTCTGCATCCCTTCGCCGCCCCAGTGTGCAAGGTCAAACGTGCCATCATCTTTTTTACTCGTGACGAGTGCAGCGGCTAACTCATTGACTTCCGCAGAAATCAGACCCGCGCCGATATGACAACCAACTCGATCAGGTGCGAGCGTTGGTTCACCTTCGCCATTACCCGCCGTGACAAGCCCCGCACTTGCAACAGCATCAGCAGCAGCGCCAACGGCGAGTTCCGTGTCTCTGCACATGACCTTTGTCGCTTTACGGTGACTTTTTGGAACAACCTTTCGAACATTAAAATCATCTTGAGAAAGTTCGCCCGCAACTTGAGATGTAAAACCACTTGGATCAAATCGTTGAATTCGTGCAATCCCCGTTTTGCCTTGGCACATTGCTTCCCAAAGTGGGTCGATGCCAACGCCAAAACATGTGATGACACCAACTCCAGAAATTACAACTTGTTTCGAATCGGTCGACATTTCGTAGATTGTACCCTCTTTAATTCGTGTCTGACCACCGATATGGCCCCCGAAGCATCAGCCAAGTTTTTGACCAACAAGCATTGCAAGTTCGATGGACTGTTCATAATTTAATCGAGGATCGACGAGGGTTTCATATGCTCCTGACAACCCCGCTTCGTTCAAACCACGTGCTCCACCTGTACATTCTGTGACATTCTGACCACATACTTCAACGTGGACTCCGCCAAGTGCAGAATCCATCTCTTTATGGATATCTATGGATTGTTCAAGTTCACTGAGTATGGCATCAAATTTTCTTGTTTTAATACCAGCTTCGGTTTTTTTTGTATTCCCGTGCATAGGGTCACTGACAAACAAGACTTGCTTTCCAGTTGCTTGCACTTGTTCGATGAGTTTCGGCAGTTCATCCGAGACACGCTCTGAACCATACCTGTGAATGAGTGTTAGCCGCCCAGGTTCATTGTCTGGATGGAGGAGATCAAACAGTTGTTCAATCTCGATATCGTGGGTTCCTACTTTAACTCCGATGGGATTTGCAATCCCACGAAAGAATTCGACGTGTCCGCCATCAAGAGTTGTCGTCCGAGCGCCAATCCAAGGGAAGTGACACGATAAGTCATACCAACCAGTCCGCCTTGGAACTTGCCTTGTTTGTGCTTGTTCGTAATGAAGGTGTAAGCCCTCGTGGCTTGTAAAAAATTCGACGCGGTTTATTGCACCAACCGATTCGCCAGCCAACGTTTCCATGAACCGTAAACTTTCAGCGATGGAAGCAACGATTTTTTGATATTCACTCGCCTTTGGAGAATGCTCGACAAATCCTAAGTCCCAATATTCTGGGTGGTGTAAATCCGCGAAGCCGCCATCGATAAGAGCACGGACGAAGTTGATTGTCATTGCACTTCGTTCAAAACCTCGCAGGAGTCGATTTGGATTTGGCGTTCTTGCTATCTCAGAGAATTCAATATCATTAACAAGGTCACCACGATAACTTGGAAGGGTGACGTCACCGATTGTTTCAGTGTCGCTCGATCTTGGTTTTGCATATTGTCCCGCAAGTCTGCCTACACGGATGACCCGCCGTTTGGTTGAATGGACAAGGACGAGCGACATCTGCAACAAAACCTTTAACTGGCCTGTAATTCGCTCTGGTGTGCAATCCGCAAAACGCTCGGCACAATCACCCGCTTGGAGAAGGAACCGTTTCCCAACCATTGCATCTGCAAGTTGAGATTTCAACGTTTCGATTTCCCACGAAGAGACAAGCGGTGGAAGAGAAGCTAGAGTTGACACAACTTGCTTTAAGGCATCAGAATCGACATACATTGGCTGTTGGGCGGTTTGCAGAGCGTGCCATGTTGTTGGATTCCATTTTGTCATGTTGTATCAATGCGGGCGAGAGGACTCGAACCTCCACGGGTGTTACCCCACCAGAACCTAAATCTGGCGCGTCTGCCAATTTCGCCACGCCCGCGGGGGTGGTGAGAAGCGGATATGATAGAGGAAAAGGTGTTTCCCTAACACTCATATTGCCTCATGAACTTTGCTTCTAGAACAATCATGCCATTTCTTGCTCGGCTCGTCATTGCATCTGCAATGTTGACTTCGGGTTGGATGAATTGCTTCGGTCAAGTACAAATTCGACCCGAGATTGTCGCGGATCTTCAAGCGATGGATTTTGTAGTCCATGTACCAACTGTTGAAGTACTAACACCGGTAGAGTCAGAAGAAGGGGAGTCAGAAGCAGTGTCAAGTACGCCAAAAATTGCAAAACCAACAACGCGAGGAGTGAACCGAATTGTATGGTTGGTACACGATCAATGGCCTGACCTAGGAGGATGGGGGACATTTCTTGCGTGGAGTGCAGCGGTCGGGCAGCTTATTGCAGGAGTTCTCTTGCTCGTAGGTTTGTTCACAAGGTGGGCAGCCCTCGTCATCTGTATTGCAACTGGAATGGCTATCTATATTGTTTCAGCGAACGTGCATGGCATGTTCACAATGAACCCATTCGATTGGCCAAAAGATTCTCACCGTTTCATTCAACTTTTCGCTGGGCTTGGTTTATGTACGCTTTCACTTGGACTTCTGTTTGGTGGCGGCGGAGGGTTTTCAATCGATGCGCATCACAGTCGTGGCACGAAACCCCCAAAACTCAATTCGACGAAAAACAGCACTGAGTAATTGAGCCACAATAAAGTTGGTGTAGCATTGCAAGAGATGATGTCAAACGCAGCACAGAAACAACCCGACGCAAGTAAAAGTATTGCATGGGTTGTATCGATTGGAATACACGTAGGTGTGGGTATTTTGGCATTTTTTATTACCTGGTCAGTTGTTCGTATTGAAGATAAACCCGCAAGAATTGTGACCTCGATATGGCACGAGCAGCCAATACACGAAGAGGCGAAGTTGCCACTGTCAACCCCGCTTCTTCCCGCACAAGAGGTTGAATTGCCAGAGCTACTTCCACCTACACAGAATGCAACTATTCAAGATGGTTTTGCTGTACTTCACGAAATTCACTCTGGCGGAGAGATCCCCGAACTTGCAATCAGGAAGCAAGAAACAGAAGTCCAATTCATGGGGCTTGATGCAGTCGCTGCAGAACGAATCGTGTATGTCGTTGATGCGTCTGGTTCGATGTTATTGCACCTCTCAACAATTCTTGATGAGTTAGAACGATCATTGAGGACATTGCATCCAAAACAAAAGTTTGGAATCATGTTCTTCCAACAAGATAGAGCAATCCCTGTTCCACCAAAACGAACACTTGTTTCAGCGAACGCTGCGAACATATCAACGGCGATGAAGTGGATTCACGAGAGTGGCAAAGTCATACCTTCGGGTGGCAGTAATCCAATCAACGCAATGAAATCTGCAATGAAACTGAAGCCAGACGTGGTTTATCTGCTAAGTGAGAATATCACCGGTGCTGGGCGGTATGAGATTCCGGTTGATACATTGCTAGATGAACTCGATGCGTTGAACCCAATAGACGAGCGCAACGGACTCCGAAGAGTTCAGATTAACTGTATTGCGTACCTAACAAGAGACCCACACCACACAATGCAAAGAATTGCAGAGATTCATGGCGGAAATGATGGTTACACTTTTATCGAGCGTGGTAGAGTAGAGCAGTAAGGAGAACTGGCATGGATGCCAAACGGAGATTGATTCAAGTTGGAATTGTTGTTTTGGGGGTTACAGCCACCTCGTTGTATGCACAGAGTGGCGAAAGTTCATTCGGCGAGGCATTTTTTGTGTCAAAACGGAATGATGGTTCTATCGAACTTTTAGGAAGCACTGTCACGTGGCTACTTTTACTCATGTCAATGGGCAGCATTGGACTCATGATTCACCTTGCACTTGTGAATCGGCGTTCTACAGTGTTACCCGATCAACTAGTAAAAAGCATTCGTTCCCATATCAAAAAGAAACAGTTTCAATCAGCAATCAATCTTGCATCAAAAGATAATAGTTATCTAGGCAACATTTTGGTTGCGGCATTCCTAGAGGCGAAGTTTGGTTTCCCTGCAATGATGCGTGCACTAGAACAAACTGCTGATGAGCGAGCTACTGCTAGGTTGAGGCGTATCGAATTGCTCAACGTCTTTGGACAAGTGAGTCCGATGATTGGGTTGTTCGG
>CAZVAE010000154.1:0-3557 GCA_964624985.1 uncultured Isosphaeraceae bacterium
GTGGCTGATGAGCTACGCTGGGCGTTGGCCAAGGGATGCGGGCATGCTTTTTAAGTTGTCCCGTTTGTCACAATCAACATCTTGTAATGCATAGATGATGTCAAACCCAGCAACCCAACACAGCACTGCCCCTGAAAGAAGCCACACGGATATGTGTAACAAGGTTTCAGGGTGAATCGCAATTGCAGCAGCGAGAGGGCTAAATCCAAGTGAGATGCCAAGAAAGATATGGCAAAGCCACGTATAGCGTTTAAGGTAGGGATAGACGCTGAGCCATGCGAGAACTGGAAGTGATAGATAGAGTGGCAAGTGATTATTCCACTGCATGAAGAAAAGGGTGGTGCATATAAAAAGAATGACATTCAGGACGTAGTATGCTTTGGCAACCTTCAGAGATACAACCCCACTTGCGAGTACCCGATGCTTGGTGCGTGGGTTTTGTGCGTCAATGTCACAATCAAGAATTCGATTTGCAAGCATCGCAACGTTCCTAGCAAAAAACATGCACAACACAACGAATACGAGTTGGCCCCCAAAACTAGACCAATCGATATTCCCTGAATTAGTTGCTGCCATGAAACTACCAAGAATCGCGAAAGGCATCGCAAATATTGTGTGAGAAATCTTGATGTCCGCAAGAAGAGAGCCAATGTGTTTCATGGTGAGCATGATAGAATCATCAGTAGATGACGACACAAACAAAAACGGCAATTACTCCTACTCGATCAGAAGATTATCCTCTGTGGTATCAAGAGGTCATCAAGGCAGCCGATCTTGCTGAAACCTCCCCAGTTCGTGGTTGCATGGTGATTAAACCGTGGGGATATGGACTTTGGGAAAATATTCAAAAGAACCTTGATGCCAGATTTAAAGCAACCGGTCACAAGAATGCGTACTTTCCACTGTTTATTCCGCTGAGTTATTTGCAACGAGAAGCAGACCATGTAGAAGGGTTTGCTAAAGAATGCGCAGTAGTGACGCACCATCGACTTGAGCCAGATGACGAAGGCAAACTTCAACCTGCTGGGGAGCTCGAAGAACCGCTCATCGTTCGCCCAACATCTGAGACGATCATTGGAGAGATGTTCAGTAAGTGGATTGAGTCGTATCGAGACTTACCACTACTCATCAACCAATGGGCAAATGTTGTACGTTGGGAAATGCGAACACGCTTGTTTTTACGTACCGCTGAGTTTCTTTGGCAAGAAGGGCACACCGCCCACGCTACTGAAGAGGAAGCAATTGATGAGACGTTGCAAATGCTCGACATTTATAAAGACTTTGCAGAAAATGCCATGGCGATGCCTGTCATTACTGGTGCAAAAAGTGAAAATGAACGATTCCCTGGAGCAGTTGAAACCTACTCTATCGAGGCAATGATGCAGGATGGCAAAGCATTGCAATCGGGAACGTCTCATTTCCTTGGCCAGAACTTCTCAAAAGCGCAAGAAATTACATTTCAAAATGATCATAAAGAAGTTGAATATGCTTGGACAACAAGTTGGGGAGTTTCGACTCGTTTGATTGGGGGGCTTATCATGACACACGCAGATGATGATGGTCTCGTCTTGCCACCTCGCCTTGCTCCAGCACACATTGTGATTATTCCAATTACGTTCAAAGCAGATGATCCCGAAGCAATTCTGAATTACTGCCATAAGTTAGCGGATGACTTGGGTGCTCTTCATTACCACGGTCGGAATGTAACAGTGGAAATTGACAATCGAGATATTCGAGGTGGAGAAAAAACATGGGGTTGGGTAAAGAAGGGGATTCCAATCCGACTTGAGATTGGCCCACGGGATATGGAAAGTGATTCAGTCTATATGGCTCGTAGAGACAAAGGACACAAAGAAAAATGTGCCGTACCTAGGAATGAATTCATCGAGAACGCAACGTTCATATTGGATGAGATACAACAAGGGTTGTTTGACCGTGCTCTTGCAAGACGGGAAGAAGCAACAAAAACAATCGATTCCAAAGAAAAATTTTACGAACATTTTTCGGGCGATGGTAGCGGATTTGTATATGCTCACTTTTGTGGTGATTCAGCTGTTGAAGATGAGATTAAAGGCGATTTAAAGGTGACACTTCGCTGCATTCCTCTCGATGGACTCGATGAAGAGGGGACTTGCATCTTTACTGGCAAACCATCTAAACAACGTGTTTTATGGGCAAAAGCGTACTAATTTACAGTTTACGTTAAAAAAGAATTATCGGCTCAAGCCATGACGAATGGGCAGTCGATGTCTATTAGCCGCCAATGGTGGGCGGCGGTCCCTCGGAATGTTACGTTCCGAACACAGGAATCTCGTTTGTTGCTGGAAGAGCAACAATCGTTTTTTCCTGGGTGGCTTGATTATGTGGAAGTGTGAGGTATTCTAGAAGCATGAACATAAACGGATCTATTCCATTTGCAGTCGCACTTGGCGCTGAGCATTTGCCAACGACCAAACCAGTGCAGCAAATTGTTGCTGCAACCGTTCCAGGTAAAGTTTCATTCGATGGTGTTGAAGTTTCAGATGTGCAACCTCTTCAAATGTACGCTCGTTGTGCAGATCGAATTGAAGCAGCAACTCGCATCGCCACAGGGCAACGACTAAACATTCAAGCGTGATATTGTTTTTCAGGTAAATCAAATCGCAAGATTGCGGTACTTTTCGGCATGGTCATAGTTGCGTTTGTTACTCCAACAGGAAGGAGTACGGTTGTTCCCGTTCGCGCATCGACAGGAACAGTATGTTCAATCGTTGCGTTGCCTTCGACAACCATGAATGCGACTGGTGTTTCATCAACAACAAGTTTCATCGTTGTGTCGGCGGTTGCTTCAATTCGTTCAATTGAAAAGAACGGTGTATCAACAAAGTGTGTTGTAAGAAAATCTCCGCTTGCCATTGGGGTAGGTTGCTCAAAGACGAGTTCTGGGGCGGTAAAATCAATACACTCCATTGCTTGGTCGACATGCATCTCGCGTCCCGTTCGTCCCCAATCCCAAACTCTGAACGTCGTGTCGCTTGGCGTTTGTACTTCAGCAACAAGCACACCAGCCCCTAATGCATGGCACGTTCCACTAGGCAAGTAATAACACTCTCCCTTTTGAACATCTATAGTTTGAAGAATTTCGGGAACAGAATCATTTTGAATCGAATCAAGCAACATTTCTTTAGTTGTTCCCTCTTTCAATCCAACGTAGATTTTTCCCTCTGGCTGGGCATCGAGAATAATCCACGCCTCGCTTTTAAGATGCGCTTCAGGGTGATTCGCAGCATATTCTTTACTTGGGTGGACTTGAACGGATAGATTCTCATTGGCGTCTAGAAATTTGATGAGAAGTGGGAAAGAGTGTTTGAGAGTTTGCCCCGCGAGTGGTCCATTTGCAATCACACTTTTACCTTCAGGAATTGAGTCAGGCAAATCAGCAAGTTCCCAAGATTCCCCAATCTTGATCTTTTCTGGGAGAATCTTTCCATACTGCTCGAGAATTCGACCACCCCATACTTTTTCTTTTAACAATGGTTCAAACGTAAGGGGATATGGTTCCATCACATCATCATGCC
>CAZVAE010000154.1:3567-4353 GCA_964624985.1 uncultured Isosphaeraceae bacterium
TAAAATATCAACTTCCCATAACCGTACCCTTGAGAATCACAAACAAAACGACGTCTCTGAAATTTTTTCTCAAGCGCGACGAGAACAAGGGTGTCACCCGGGACGACTTGACCTCGGAAGGAACAGTGGTCGCATCTTGTGAACCCCATGAAATGATTACCTTCAGCTTTGATGTGGTAGAGCACGCTACTAATTTGGGCAGCAGCTTCAATCATGAGTACGCCTGGGTAGATTGGTCGTCCGGGAATGTGTCCTGCCACCCAGAATTCGTCTTCTTCGACTTTTTTTATTCCAACGGCAACGGTGTTCTCATCATTGAGATACGCAACATAATCGAGTTGACGCATGTCGCCCGCTTGAGGATTCATTTCTCCAATGACCTCAGAGGATAAGGCGACCTTTGAAAGGTCAATTGTGGATAGATCGATGAGCGGCTCTACTGCCATAGATGAAAAGGGTATCAAAGAAATAGGTCCAAGCAGTGCTCGGACCTGTTTCTATCAGCATTTGAACAAACGGATTACCCGTCGCTGTTTCGAAGACCTAACACGTCTTTTCGCACATCTTGTGCTGCTGCTTTGATATCTTGCATGGCTTTACGGACGCGTGTACCAGCGGCCTTGTTGCCACCTTCACACTTTGCCATATCGTCGGTCACGTCTTGAACGAGTTGAACTAAGCGGTCATATGATTCCATTGTTATGCCTCCAAAGCGTTGGACTAGGGATTCCTAGTTGGGTTTATCGATGGGGTTTTTCTGAAACCCCTTTATTGCATTTCAATGCA
>CAZVAE010000154.1:4363-4639 GCA_964624985.1 uncultured Isosphaeraceae bacterium
CGGCAGATATGGGTTTGCAACCCCGTAATTGCATAAAAATATCCAAAATCCCCCTTTTGTAAGGGATGTGTTAGGGCATTAGACTCGTAATTCTGCGATTTGGACATCAGAATTGCTGTACGTTTCAGCAATCGGCAGGGCAACAGATTGGCAGAAATCGTCGACTTGCTCTGGGGCTAACCCGATATATTCGCTTGGCTCGATGCAATCCTCAAGGTCGATTCCAGCAAACATGGACTCATTTTTTAGCCGCGCAAGAAGGTCATTTGTGGCTCC
>CAZVAE010000155.1:0-4572 GCA_964624985.1 uncultured Isosphaeraceae bacterium
CCGACCTCCTGACCCCCAGTCAGGCGCGCTAACCAAGCTGCGCTACAGCCCGTAACGGACAGGGAGGGATTCGAACCCTCGGTACGCACAAGGCGCACACAGCATTTCCAGTGCTGCACCATCAGCCGCTCGGTCACCTGTCCTACGAAGAGAGGTATTGTACCGATATGCACGGGTCAAGCAAACCGGAATTGAATGGTGTTATCGTCATCGATAAACCAAGAGGGCCTACATCGATGTCGATGGTAAACCTCATTCGCCGGAAGTGCTACAAACGAAAAACGGGTCATGCGGGCACGCTAGATCCTCTTGCAACAGGCGTATTGGTTTTAGGCATTGGAACCATGACAAAAAAGCTCGGCCAAATGATGGATACAGATAAACAATACACAACGGTGATTGATTTATCAGCAACCACTGCTGGGCATGACGCAGAGAGCGAACGAATTGAAGTTCAGGTTGATTCGATTCCAACGACTGAAGAGGTTCAAGAGGTTGTCAATTCATTTTCTGGAACAATTATGCAAGCACCACCCATTTTTAGTGCGGTCAAAGTTGATGGTCACAGAGCGTATTCAGTTGCAAGAAAAGGTAAAGAAGTACATCTAGAACCAAGAAGTGTGACCGTTCATTCGATCTCAATGCGCCGATACGACTGGCCTTTTGTCACCATTGAAATAGAGTGTGCGAAAGGGTTTTATGTTCGTTCACTTGCGAGAGATGTCGGAGAAAAACTTAGTGTTGGTGGGTATTGCACTGAGATTCGACGAACCGCAGTGGGTGCCTTCTCACTAGAATCAGCGTGGCAACTTGAAGACTTACCTGATTTTCTTACCCAGGAGCATTTGATTCATCCTGAGAAAGTTTCGGAGTTGCTGTAGGTTGCCTCCAGAAGTAAATCATCAACAGCCCCATCCCAGTGAGGAGTAGGACATCTCCAGTATTGAAAATCCAAGGGAACAATTCCGAATTGCTGCCAGGCCAAGCCAGATCAAAAGGGAGATGACGATCTGGAAAGAGGTGCATAAAATCTCGTACTCTTCCAATGAAGATTCTGTCATACAAATTGCCTAAGCCACCACTTAAAATGAAACCAATTGCAATATGAGGAAGCACATCTCTCCTTGTGGTATGTCTACCAAAGATCCACCCTGCAATTCCTAATGCAAATACCGTAAAAATGATGAAGAATACCCGTTGTTGTGAGCCGATTCCGAAGACCGCCCCATCATTGAGTACAAGTCGGAAACTTAAGATTCGTCCAGGAATGGCAACAACACCAGGGTGCATCGGAATTGGTGACCACATTGGATTTGCAAGGAGTTGTTCTCGCTCTAAGAGTACAGGTTGTCCAGCAACCTCTTTAAAAGCCAAGTTTTTTGTGTAGATGTCAGCAGAGAAGCCAACCAATGTGACAATGAGTAAAATCGCCCAAGCGCGAGGGGAACGCCAAGCAGAGGACATCATTTCTTTTTCGCTCTGCGTTCAATCTTTTCTGCGGATTCAAGAGTATATTTTGCCCACGGCTTGGCTTGGAGTCGAGCGTCTGGAATGCGTTCACCTGTCAAGTGACATACACCGTATGTTTTCTTTTTGATTCGTACAATTGCGGCTTCTATATCATTAATACGTTTTCGTTCACTTGCAGCCATGCCGAGTTTTAAATCTTGGTCATATGCATCACTGCCGACATCTGCCATATGGATAGGCATGTGGCTAATGTCCGCATTCGCATCGAGAGCTTCTTTCTCAATAGCGCCTAGGTCGACGAGAAGTTGTGCACGATACTCCAGCAAGCGCTCACGATACATTCTGAGTTCTTTCGCAGAAAGTTTCGTTTTTAATGAAATGACTTTCTTTTCACTTGCTTCATTTTTTGATTTTGATTTACGTTTTTTCTTTACCATTCCATTGGAAGAAATCATGCGTACTTTTCTTCCATTGACGTAGACGAACCCACGATCGTCAGTTTCTTCTTCTCGTGCTGCATCAGAAACGGAGACTCCACGTCTTCGCCGTTTCTTTGTTGCTGTTTTTTTTGCAACTTTTTTTGTTGGTTTAGACTTAGTTTTCTTCGTTGATCTTTTCGAGTTTACTTTTTTGGTGGTTTTTTTCTTCGCCACTTTTTTCTTAACGGCTTTTTTAGTCGTTTTCTTCTTAGCTACTTTTTTAGTAGCTTTCTTTTTGGCAATCTTCCTCTTCGCCGCATTCTTTTTCAATGGCTTCTTTTTGCTCGCTTTTTTGGCGATTTTCTTAACGGACTTCTTTTTAGCCGTTTTCTTTTTGGTTATCTTCTTCTTGGCCACGTCAGGAACCTTTCGTAACCCCCTGTAAACAAGCAATTTAACCGATCTTAACGAGTTGTAAAATCGACTTTGAATGTGGCATTTTATGCGTATCTTGAGGAGTCGTCAATCGAGAGTCGAATCTTCTGAATACGCGCCCATTCCCGCGAATTTTTCATATCTTCTGTGGATGAGAGTTTGGGGGTTAAATCGCTCTAAATCTCGAAGAGAATCAACAATCCACTTCTCTAAATTTGCTGCTGCAGATGCATTATCTCGATGAGCGCCGCCTCTTGGTTCAGGGATAATTGCGTCAATGAGCCCATTACGCAAGTTATCTTTGCTTGTCAGCGACAAACTTGCAGCTGCTGTAGGAATAGTCTCTTCATTTGCAATTTTCCAAAGTATCGCTGCACAACCTTCAGGGCTAATCACTGAATACCAAGCATATTGAAGCATCGCAACTCGATCGGCCACTCCCAATCCAAGTGCGCCACCAGAACCACCTTCTCCAATGACAACAGAAACAATCGGAGTTTTTAATCGACTCATTTCTTTTAGGTTGACGGCAATCGCTTCAGCTTGCCCTCGTTCTTCTGCTTTCAGCCCAGGATATGCTCCAGGCGTATCAATAAAGGCCACGATGGGTAGACCATACTTTTCAGCAAGTTTCATTTTTGCAAGAGCTTTACGATACCCTTCAGGATGCGCACAACCAAAATGACATGCAATACGTTCTTCTGTATTTTTGCCTTTTTGATGTCCAACAACCATCACTTTGTGTGAACCAACTCGAGCAAAACCAGTAATTATTGCAGGGTCATCGCCGAAATGGCGATCGCCATGCAATTCACGAAAGTCTCTGCAAATCAACCGAATATACTCAACAGTTTGAGGGCGTTTTTGATGTCTTGCAACCTGAACAGTTTGCCAAGGAGTTAAGTTGTCATACAACTTCTCAAGCAAACTATCACGAGTATGTTGCAGTTTTGTCAATTCATCTTCGTACTGCGAAGCATCATCTGTTTCTTTGATTGCAAGAATTTGTTTGTCAATTTCTGCCACAGGGCCTTCAAAAGGGAGCGGGGCTATGTTGGAATCTTCGCCGTTTTGCATAGAGATAGTGTACCTTACAACGTATGAGTATTTCATTTGCAGTCATTGGTGGTGGCAATATGGCAAGAGCGATCATAGAAGGCGCAATCGCAGGGGGGGTTCTTTCGCCAGAATCAATTGCCATCGCAGATCCAGAACAATCGAGCAGAGACTTTTTTGAAGCCCTAGGTTGCCAAGTAGTTTCCGACGCGTCTTCACTACCATCAACTCAACATGTACTTCTCTCAGTGAAACCTCAAGTCTTTGAAGTTGTCGCCAGCGATGTTAAAGGCGCGATTGTCTATTCGATTATGGCGGGGATGACAATCGAACGAATTGCAAAGGCTATTGGACATCACCATATTGTCCGCATGATGCCAAATTTACCTTGTAGCATTGGGTATGGAGCAACAGGAATTGCCTTAAGTGATTCAACGGATGAAGAAGATGCGACCCTCGCAAAAGAAATCTTTTCCCAGATAGGAAGTGTCATAGAAGTCCCGGAATCCCTTATGGATGCAGTAACTGCAGTTAGTGGAAGTGGTCCTGCTTATCTCTTCTATCTGGCTGATTCGATGGTACGGGGAGGAATCGAAGCAGGACTAGATCGTGAGATTTCGGACGCACTTGTTCGACAAACGATTCTTGGTGCAGCGGCATTACTATTGCAAGATGAACGGAGTGCGAGTGAGCTTAAAGATGCGGTGACGAGTAAAGGTGGAACAACGGCTTCTGCACTTCAAGTACTTGATCAGCAAAAGGTCGACAAAGCAATTCAAAACGCAGTTATTGCAGCTCGAGATCGTGGACAGGAATTGTCTGCGTAAACTCGTTCTTACTACAAGCGTTCTAAAAATCTTTTCGACTAAAATACCAAGCACTTATACCCAGCACAAATCCTTCGAACAGAAGTGAAGTGCCAAGCACGTACCAGAGCGACCTCGTTTCGTAATCTTCACGCATACGCCGCATGGTTTCACGTTCACGAGCGCCTCTTGTTGCTGGGTCGAGTTCCTCCATATCTTCGTAGAACGCCTCCATATCCCCGTTCATAATGGCACCGATATCAAAGCCGTCAGGGTCACTCAGCCATCGATCAAGGAGGCCTATGGTCTGGGCCGTTTTTGGTGAGATTGTGAGAATCCATGAAATTGGTCCATGCCAATCGTCAAGTTTTTCGAGTGCCTCTTTT
>CAZVAE010000156.1:0-4567 GCA_964624985.1 uncultured Isosphaeraceae bacterium
GACCGATTCCAAGCAGAAGATGGAAACGTACCAGTCTTTATTCTTTCATTAAAAGCGGGTGGAGTTGGCCTCAACTTGACGGCAGCGAACCATGTATTTCATTACGACCGTTGGTGGAACCCCGCGGTTGAAAACCAAGCGACCGACCGTGCATTCCGAATTGGGCAACAAAAAACGGTTCAAGTACATAAGTTTGTATGTACAGGAACGCTTGAAGAACGAATTGATCAAATGATCGAACAAAAAATGGAATTGGCTGAGAACATTGTTGGCTCTGGCGAACAGTGGATATCAGAGTTAACAGCGAGCCAACTCAGAGATATGCTTGTGCTTCGAGAATCTGCTGTAGAGAGTGAGATTTAAACATGGCTAAAAAAGGCAAACCAAGTTTAAAATTAAAAACAGCGACAGAAGACCTACGTCTTCACACACCGTCCGCTTGGGTAGTTGATGCAATTCAAAAAAACTTTTCTATGGATCGATTAGTTGCTGGACAAACGTATGCAATGGATGGGCAAATCCGTTCACTGAATATGTCAGAGGGCTTGATTAAATCGAGTGTGATGTGCACCGAAGAGAGACCATTTCGTCTTGAAATCGATATACCCGTGCTTTCTTCAGACCAATGGACGAAAGTAGCAAAACGAATGGCGGGGGAGGCAAGAATAGCCGCTCGACTTTCTGCAGGTAAAGTTCCATCGAACTTAGGTACAATGTTGGAAGATTGTGATCTTGCACCTTTTGCAGAAGAGTTTCAAGTTCGTTGCTCATGTAAAGATAAAAAGTTATGTAAACATGCTGCAGCTGCCCTATTTTTAACTGCACAGCGATTGCTTGCGACCCCACTCAGTTATTTCGAACTAAAAGGCACAGATAAAGATGATTTGCTCATCAAGTTAAGGCAAGCAAGAACGCTCGATGCAAAAGGGGAAGCACGGGCGCACGCAAGTGTTCGGGAAGATGACCTTCCAATCTTACCCCCACTAGAAGATTGCCTTGAAGATTTTTGGCGCTCGCCACATTCTCTAAAGGAATCAGACCAATCACCAATGCCAACCCACTTGCCCCATACTTTACTACGGCGTCTGGGCATTTCACCGATGGATGGGAAGTTTCCAATGGTGGGACTGCTTGAAACCATTTATGACGATGTTTCAATCATTGCTCGTGAGCAACGCCGTAACCTATAGTTAACTCGACACTCTGTACTGTGCTAATGGGCTTGATGCACCTGCGCACACTATTCAACTGTACAAACCTAAAAATTGAAAGAAATTTGAGTGGTTTGGCTTGTCACTGTGAATTGAACCCTGATTCGTTATTGGACGTTCATTTTTTTTTGAAACACACAAAAGTCACCTATTTTTCTCGCCGATAGTTTTACACCCCGCCAAGGGAATAACGGAGTTTTCCACTATGAATAACAGTAAACAATCTTCAGAACATGTACGGCCGATGCTTGAAGCAATGGCGAGATCTATTGACGCAGCACGCGCAAAACGTACTTCACCACCAACTACAACTTGGTCTAGTTCGTCGGAGGGGACGACCTATACCAGCGACAATTTCACAATTGGGAACCCAGTTGCTGAAAATGGCAAAGCGAAAGCGCAGCCAAAAACTCCTGCAAGTTCATTCTTCCGCTCACGCGACGAATATAGAAAAGCAGGTTGATTTCTAGGGTTCCTAACGTAGAACCAATCCTGACAAAGAGAAAGGGCACCCCAAAAGGAGTGCCCTTTCTCTTTGTAAATGTCAATGGAGTTAGGTGTGCTTCAGGCCGCGACGTTGGTCACGAATTCGCCTTGATTTACCAACTCGATCACGCAAGTAATAGAGTTTCGCCCGTCTCGCATCACCACGTCGTACGATTTCAATCTGCGCAATTCGAGGTGAATGCAACGGGAAAATCCGTTCAACACCTTCATTTGCAACAATTCGTCGTACAGTGATTGTTGTATTAATTCCACTCCCTTTTTGTCCAATCAGGACACCTTGGAAGATTTGAACACGTTCTTTGTCGCCTTCAACAATTGTGTAATGCACATTGATTGTGTCACCCACACTAAAGTTCGGGAAAAAATCATCTGGTCGTAGTTGATCAGTTGTGACTGATGCGACTGTTTCTTGTTGTCCCATGGTAGGGCTTCCTTTTAATACATCCGGCTTGGAAAGATTCCTTGTTCCGGGGTGACTTGAGTCGATGCTCAGGGGTCAACTTCCTCGTTGTCGAGCAAGTCAGGTCGTCTCGCTTCGGTGCGTTTGACCATTTGCTCTTTTCGCCACTTTTCAACAGCGGCATGATCGCCACTAAGTAGCACTTCTGGCACTTCCTCTTCCATCCAAACGCGGGGACGCGTGTAGTGGGGGCAATCGAGAAGGCGCTTGCCTTCAATGCCACTTTTCGAAAAGGAGTCTTGGTCAGCTGAATCATCATGACCAAGCACGCCTGGGAGAAGTCGCACAACTGCATCAACAAGAAGCAGTGCAGGAAGTTCTCCACCACTAAGCACATAATCACCAGCGCTTAGTTCTAAAGGATTGAGTTTTTCGATGACTCGTTCATCAATCCCTTCGTAGTGACCAGCGATGAGAATGATGTTCTTCTCTGCCGCTAGTTGTTCGACCCGCTCTTGCTTCAAAACTTCTCCTTGCGGAGTGAGATGAATTCGAACGGGAGGGTTCTTCAGTTGTCGCTCAACCTCTTGCACTGCATCGTGCAACGGCTGGCACATCATCACCATTCCAGGTCCACCGCCAAACGGGCGGTCATCAACCTTTCGGTGTTTATTGTCGGCCCAGTTGCGAATATCGTGAACGTGTATCTCAACATGTCCGCCATCTTGTGCTCGCTTGACAATGCTTGTTTCAAGCGTCGAGGTGAGCATCTCTGGGAAGAGTGTCAAGATGTCAATCCGCATCGTAGAGGACCTATGTCGTTAACTTAGTTTCTTTCCTGGAGTAGGATCGATATCTGCACGTTTGAGTAGAGTGGCCACTGTTCGTGAGGGTTGTGCACCTACACTGAGCCAGTAATCAATTCGGTCGGGCTTCAAACTAAGTTGTTTATCTTCTGGGGCAATAGGATCAAACCAGCCAAGCTCTTCAATCACTCGACCGTTGCGCGGTGCGCGTTTATCCATTGCATTTAGTCGGTAGAAGGGGCGATGTCTTCGTCCCATTCGTTTAAGTCGCAATACCACCATTGGTACTGTCTCCTGTTTTAGGCTTCGTTCGCTAACCAAAATTGGTTGAGCTGTGGACCGGGGATTTCTATTGGACCATCCAATATCAATCGTGCGGAGCCACTTCACGAAGCGATGACTCGAGCCACATATTGTAGCAACTTTCTCCAGTGAACATGCAAACGCATAGGACGCGAACGCGTGTGCTTAATGCACTATCTGCCAGACAAATAGGGCATAACGGGCTGAAATGTGATTTGCCCACACAAATGCCGCGCTAAACATGTTCGACCAAATCAACGCAAAAAAGAGCAAAAGCCCAGCCATCTGTGCCTGAGGATGTCGGTACCACGCTCCAATTGTGGTTGATAGATTTCCAAGAATGTTCGAACCATCTAGCGGCGGTACGGGCAACATGTTTAAAGCAAACAAAATGATGTTCAAAAATCCACCTGTCATTAAAAACGTGATCAACGGCGTTGGTTCGTCTAAAGGTTTGATAATCACGCCCATGATTGTGAGAAGCACAAACGCAATCAAGAGATTCATGGCAGGCCCAGCGAACGAAACCAAGATGCGTCCCCATTTGCCGTGGCGAAATCGATATGGGTTCACCGGCATCATGCCCCATGCAATTCCAATGACAAGAAATGCAATCAATGATGGAATACCCATGTGTACGACCGGATTCGCAGTCATATGTCCTGTCGCAGCAGGTGTATCATCTCCCTCCCACATCGCTGCCCAACCATGTGCAAGTTCATGGAGTGTGATTGATGCAATAACCCAGAAGATCCAAGAGACAAGTTCAATCCCTCGACCCGACATCCATAAATCATGCACCCACCAAGTCATTCGTTACTACGTGCTTCTAATGCGTGTTGTATTTCAGAAGATGTTGGCAATCCATCGCTCCAACGGCGACAACTTACATTGCCATCTTTACTTGCAGGCATACCGAACAAATCTTCACCCTCGATTAGAATCGTAGGAGCACCCCACCCTAGCCGAGGGTCTTCCTTATGCAACGACATCAGATCGACATCGACAATGTTAAGCGATGGATTTGCCTCGACAAGACGAGCACGCAATTCAGGCGTATTCGGACATCCCTCAAAACCGAGGTATTCAACTTTTTGATTTGAAGAGCATGAGGTAAGCATGGGCAAAAGAACGCGTAGAGGTGCAATATCGGTTTGCAGAAGCATCTTATATAGCGTACGCTGTTCATCCAGTGTCTGCTGAAAATGAATTTCGAACCGACGAGGAGCTTTTATCAGCCCATATCGATGGCGATTCTGGAGCTTTTCCTGAATTGATGGACCGATATAAAAATGATTTACTCCATTTTTTGATTCGCTTTGTGGGCTCTAAAGCAGCAG
>CAZVAE010000157.1:0-4547 GCA_964624985.1 uncultured Isosphaeraceae bacterium
TTAGGAATGTCAGTACCAATCCACTCTGCGATACTTGGCATAAGATCTATTGTCATGACTGGCTCACTGCTTGTTGTGCCTGCAGGGATTGTGCCAGGCCACCATGCAACAAAAGGAACTCGAACCCCCCCCTCGAATGTGGTCCCCTTTCCTTCTCTATAAATTCCGGTTTGACCTGCATGATCACCATAACTCAACCATGGGCCATTATCTGAAGTAAAAATGACAAGCGTTCGATTGTCAATGCCAAGTTCGTTGATTGTATCAATGATTCTTCCAACTCCACCATCAATTTCTGCTACAACATCAGCGTAGAGGCCAAGGCCAGTCGCGCCTTCCCATTCTTCGGAGACGAACAGTGGAACATGAACCATCGGATGCGGTACATAGATAAAGAATGGTTCATCCTTATGTTCTTTAATGAAGTCAATGGTCAAGTTCGTAAAATCTTTTGTAAATTGCGACTGGTCTGGCTGCACTCTGACGATTTCTTCATTGATGTAATAAGGAAGAGGTGGATACGTGCCTTTCTTCGCTTCTGGGTGCATCGGCCACATATCATTTGAATAAGGAATACCTTCGAACGTGTCGAATCCATGCTTCATAGGCAAAAATGGTGGGTGATGGCCAAGATGCCACTTACCGAAAATTGCAGTTGCATATCCATTTTCTTTGCACAGGTCAGCGATCGTCACCTCATCTGCATTGATGCCATGCTTGGCGTGTGGTCCAAGTGCTCCTGAAATTCCAATTCGATTCGGGTAACACCCTGTAAGTAAAGCTGATCTTGACGCTGAACAGACCGGTTGCGCGACATAAAAATCTGTGAGTACGAGACCCTCCTTCGCTAATGTATCGAGTCGAGGAGTTTTGACATGAGTCCCTCCATTAAAACCAACATCTGCCCATCCCATATCATCAATAAAAATTAGAATGATGTTTGGGTCTTGAATATCTGTTGTTTTCGTAGTCCCGCATCCTGCGAGAAACAAACATAAAGTAAAAATGAGTAACTGTTTTAACATCGTTGCTTTTCAATATCGAGGGAGTGTTTAGCTTACAAATGACGGGAGAGGTAATGTAGAAAGAACTGCGGCGGGCGATTCGCCGGTAAATGTTGCCACTTCGTTTGTCGCATCCCAGTGCATCACTTTGTCATGTCGCAGTGCATCTACTGCCATTTTAATCGCAATCATCGTTGCGCAACCTAAATCAATATTGCAAGCCAAATCGTCGCCATTTCGAATTGCATCAAAAAAATTCCCCATGTGATCTCTTCGTTTAGGTTGTTCGAGCATTACTTCCATTTGCCCACCATTTCTTGCTTTAAACTCATCTGCCCACGTTTCTTGCCCAACCAGTTTTGGACCTTCATCTACGAACATCGTTCCGTATTGCCCTCGGATAAGGGTTGGCAATCCCTCGTCGTTTGTCATCACACTAGCAAGGACGATTGAATGTTCGGTTGGGTAATCCGCAACCATAATGAAAGTATCAGGAATATCTCGCTCATCTTTTTCGAGGAAGGTGCCCCCGGAAGCAACTACTCTAGTTGGATACGCACCATTTGGTCCTTCAATTGCACGAAGAAATGGTGCAAGTCGGTGGTACAGCAAATCTGTTGCGAGTCCACCGTTATAGGCGAAGTATTTTCGAAACCGAAAAAAGTGATCCGCATTCCATTCAACTTTCGGTGCAAGTCCCCACTCGTGGCCTAACCATCTGTCCCACCAGACATATCCATCCAGATTTCTTGGTTGGTCAGGACCTGCATCTTCATCAATGGGCCAGTTAAACTGTCCTCCACGGCTGTTGCGACAGTAGGAAGCTTGTGACCAAGACACTTTGCCAATCCTTTCCTTTGCAATTGCTTCCTCTGCAGCCCAGTATTGAGCATAGCTCGTCCATTGTGTCCCCACTTGAAAAGTTCGGCCAGTTCGATGGACTGCGTCTCTGCATTGCAGTGCCTGCTCTATTGTGTGTGAGAGTGGCTTTTCACAAAAGACGTCCTTTCCAGATTCCATCGCTTCAATCGCAATCTTTGTGTGCCAATGGTCAGGAGTCGAGATGACAACAGCATCGACATCATTGCTATCAAGAATCTCTTTATATTCCATAGTTGGAATGCCACCTGTGATTGATGCCGCTTGCTGTAATCGTCGCTGGTACACATCGCATACATGTGTAATTGAAACTTTTTCTTCGGAAATTCGACTTGTGAGATTGCTCGCATGTGCTGTACCCATGCCACCAGTGCCAATGAACGCTACGTTTAACCGTTCATTCGCACCTAAGACTCGAGAGAAACTCACTGAGGGCAAAAATGGGGCTGTTGCAGCCGCTTTTAAAAACATTCGACGTGATGGGTTCATGCATTTGTCCTTCACGAGGAGTGTAGCACTTAAACCGGGCCTTGGCCCATATGGAGAAGTTACAGCGATCAGTTTTAGAGTATTTCAGTTGTTATCAGTGATTATTGGAACCGTTAGCATTTTATACTTTTCAAGTTCTTCCTCAGTCATGTAGTGAATATCATCTGCACTCGCAGCTTCAAGGGTATACCAGTAAAACGATTGAGGTATTCCCATGTCATCGCAGTACTTTAAATACAACAAATGAACCTCATCATCACGTGGATAATCTGTTCCCTCTGCATCAAACTCTGACCAACTATGTACTCCAAATTTCGCGTCTTTTCCACACGTTCGCTGAACTCCTGCTTGAAAAAAATCAGTACCACCAGAAGCTACTTCACAACCGCTTGGGACATGTGTGTTCAGCCCATGTTTGCGAACTATTCTACTTGCCCTTAAACATGAATCATCATCAACCGATCCAGGCACGTCTGTCATCACAATGGTATCGACTTCTGGGTAGTAGTAGACCAATTCCAATACACGAAAAGGTGTTGAGCCATTGATTGTTCCTGACATTACCGCATGTCTTCCTTCTATTTTAAATGTAACAGGAGCATCAAGAAGTGCAAATCCAGCAATCATCTCATCTCGACTAATCATCTTGTCATTATTTTTGTCGAAAGGGAGAAGCAGTTCAGCAAACTCTTCATCATCTTTGAGTAATACTTCCATCTTTATCTGGCCATCCTCGTTGTAATCGAGATCCTCAAATATTTCATCTATTTCAACCAAAGCAAAGACTTCATCGGATTCTGGATTGACTTCCATCAATTCGATGATTGAAATAATTCCATCATTGTTCAAATCAGAATATGTTGCAAAAGGGCGAAGTTCTTGAGGAAACTCGGCAAGGCTTAACACACCATCGTCATTTTTATCAAAATCTTCTATGAACCACTCAACTTCTTCTTGCAAACACATTTGATGTTCTTGAACTATTTCATCTACTTCGTCTATTGGCATTCCTTCACCTTCCTCCTCGTACATCATTTCGATTGCATCTGCTGCCTCCATTGGATGAATAATTCCATCACCATCAATATCTAGGATTTCTGCGAAATGAACTGATGGAGATTGAGATAACGCAATTGAAATTATTGCCGTAAGCATGTGAAGTTCCTTTGTTAGAATATAAACGATGAATACAAAGTTCCACTATATTGTACGTGGTGTCATTCGTGATGGTGATTATCTCCTCCTCTGTAAACAACGAACTGGTGATTACACGTTTTTACTAGGTGGACATATTGATTTAGGTGAGGGGGCAAGGTTTGCACTTGCTCGCGAAATCAAAGAAGAAATAGGCGAGGATGTAAAGGTAGGCGGATTCCGAGGGGCAATCGAAAATGCGTGGGATGACAATTTCGAAATTTCACTTGTCTTTGATGTTGAGCACAATTTAACTAAAGATAAAACACCAACGCCCGCTTCTCCAGCTGAAGAACATCTAGCATTTTTATGGGTTGAAGAAACTAAA
Organism: uncultured Isosphaeraceae bacterium; assembly: GCA_964624985.1. Taxonomy (GTDB): domain Bacteria; phylum Planctomycetota; class Phycisphaerae; order Phycisphaerales; family SM1A02. Next base: position 3,895 of record CAZVAE010000157.1, read on the forward strand.
CTTCAACAATACAATCTTTTGCCTATACCTCTGATTTCATGGCTACTTCCAGACAATTGTGATCGGTGGGCTTCGACACTTTCGTGATGCTGATTAGAAAAGAAATTGATAGTGACATCAGTGCAATCGACCAATTACTTCGAGAAGCATTTAGTTCAGAAGTTGAACCAGCACTTGTACATCTTTTGAGAGAACGGCAGGAACTCATTGTTTCATTAGTAGCAGTTAAAGAAGACAAAGTAATAGGACATGTTTGCGCTTCACCCGTAACTGTTGACAATTCAAGTATTCCCATTGCTGGCATAGGCCCATTAGCTGTAAACGAATCGAATCGCTGCAAAGGAATCGGCGGGTTGTTGATGGAAGAAATCATCAATCAGCTTCGAATCTCTGGTTTCACAGCAGCAGTTCTTTTGGGAGCCCCTGACTATTATCCTCGTTTTGGTTTTTCTAAAGGATCAGATTTTGACTTAACAAATGAATATGGTGCTGATGCTGCATTCATGGCAATTGAGTTGCATCCAGATGCACTGGCAAATGTCAGCGGACTAGTAAAATATACTCAAGCATTTGCAGATTGCGACGCTTAAGCAGTCGCAAGAATTCCATCAATAATTGCATTGAAGGTGTCGCTTGGCCGCATTGCTGTTAAC
>CAZVAE010000158.1:0-4520 GCA_964624985.1 uncultured Isosphaeraceae bacterium
GTGCAAGGTGGTTCATTCAAATCGAAAAACACGTCTTCTAATATATTGCTTCGAAATGATGATGGACAATTTGTAGATGTGACTGAAACGAGTGGCGCATCAGATTTTGGTTATGGAATGGGGGTTGCTACTGGTGATTATGACAACGATGGTTTTTCTGATATATACGTAACAAATGTAGGTAAAAATTCACTACTTCATAACAATGGTGACGGGACATTTACAAATGTTACTGACCAAGCAGGAGTTGGAGATGATGGATGGGGAGCAAGTGTTGCGTTTGTCGAAATATACGCGACCAATTATCTGATGTGGGAGGAAGGGCTCATCATTGATTGCTTTAATGCGAAAGGAACTCGTGATTACTGTTCGCCAATCAATTACATGGCTCCGTCGAGAGACGTTCTGTATGAAAATTTGGGCGATGGAACGTTCAGAGATGTTTCGTCAGAATCTGGACTCGGTGTTCGTGTTGGCACTGGGCTTGGAGTCGTGTGTTATTATTTCACAGGCGATGGTCTTACAGATATATTTGTTGCAAATGATGGTATGCCAGACCAATTGTGGGAAAACACAGGCAGTTTAAAGTTTATTGATGTCGCCTCCCTTCGTGGATGCGCACTTGATGATGAGGGCAAAGCAAAAGCAGGGATGGGAGTCATCAGTGAAGATTTTGACAATGATGGAGATTTTGATATTGTTGTTTGCAATTTAACAGGAGAAAGCGATTCTCTCTTTAGGAATGATGGAGATTACTTTACAGATGTAACTTCAAGAAAAGGCATCCGCACAACGACGAGACATGCAACTCGTTTTGGCCTTGGATGGGTCGATTTTAACAATGATGGCATTCTTGATTTATTTGAGGCAAATGGAAGAGTGCAACAAATTGGCACTCCTCATACAGATGATCCATTTGCAGAACAAAATTATCTTTTGCAAGGAACGGCTCAGGGATGGGATAAGATTAAGGCAATCAAAAATAGTGGCATCCATACCAGCAGAGGTGCAATGTTTGGTGATGTAAATAACGATGGGGGGATAGACATTCTTGTGATTAACAAAGATGCAAAAGCATATTTGTTAATGAACTCGCACGAGGACCGTAGCAAGAGCGTTATCCTCGAAGTGCTCAATGAAAATGGCTCCCCTGCCTTGGGCGCTCGCGTCACTGCTCGACGAGGAGAGGTGCAATTTCTTAAATCTGTTCAATCGGCGTGGAGCATCCTTGCAGCGAATGACCCAAGAGTTCATATCGGTTTGGAAAATGAAGGGCAACTTGATGATGTGACAGTGCATTGGGTCGATGGAACAACGACAAAGTTTGGAACATTACACAAAGGGTTTCATACGCTTCAACGACAAAATACAGAGTAGTCGACACTTCGATATACTATGTTCAGAAAAGGAGATTACTATGGCGTACACACTTCCAGAACTCGGATTCGCATTTGATGCTCTAGAACCCTATATTGATGCGAAAACGATGGAGATCCACCATGATAAGCACCATGCCGGTTATGTCGCTAAATTGAACGCTGCTGTTGAAGGAACAGATCTTGGAGATCAATCTGTCTGCGATCTTGTATCTTCGCTAGATCAAGTTCCTGAAAATATTAGAACTGCAATACGTAACAATGGTGGCGGTCACTGTAATCACTCTTTATTCTGGAAAGTCATTGAACCCGGAGGTGCGAACGCGCCTAGCGAGGAACTGAGCGCAGCAATCAATGCATCCTTCGGCTCTTTTGAAGCATTTCAAGAATCATTTGCAAATGCTGCCGCAACACGATTTGGTTCTGGTTGGGCTTGGCTCGTTACAGATAGTGATGGCAATCTTTCGATATGCTCTACTCCAAATCAAGATAATCCTCTGATGACAGGTGAAGGCAAACAGATCCTCGGACTTGATGTCTGGGAACATGCCTACTACCTTCATTATCAAAACAGAAGGCCTGACTATATCAACGCGTTCTGGAACGTCGTAAACTGGACAACTGTGGAGGCACTTTGGAATGAATCAAAGGGCTCTTCATGCTGCAGTTGTCCAGAGTAATTCCGCTCGTTTTCTCTTGTATTTCTGCTTGTCAATCACAAGTTAAGGTAATCCAATATGGCGGAATGCGTGAAGTATTAAGAGAAGGCAAAACGCATTCTCGTGTTACCTTTTCAGAAGTAACAGCTCACCCGCATGCTTTTAGTGTCGGGGCACTTTCAGAGTTAGAAGGTGAGATAACTATCTTTGATGGCTCCGTCTGGATTGCAACAACTGATGGCAGTACATCGGTGACTTCTCATCCATCAGCACAGTACGATTCAGCAACGTTACTAACAAGCGCACATGTGAATGAATGGGCTGAGTTTGACTTGCCTTCTATGCCAATAGAAGAAGCAATCGAATTTGCGGCAACGGCATACTCTGATGTAAATACTGAAGCGCCCTTTCCCTTTTTTATTGTTGGTGATGCTTCTGAATTCCATTTGCATGTAATCAATGGATATTGCCCTATTGCTAGCCCAAACATAGCAGATGAGTTTAAACCATGGCGCTTATTTGTACAATACACAACCCCAATCACTGTATTGGGATTTTTTGCGAAAGGCCAAGAGGGTGTCATGACACATAACGGTTCGAAAGTTCACATGCACGGCCTGCTAGAGATAGATGGCGGTATCTCAACGGGTCACCTTGATTCAGTGGACTTTGAAACAGGTGCAAAACTATTTCTACCAGCGCATTAACGTCCGATTTTTTTTTGAAAAAATAATATATCACGCTGATTAAACGCTCCCACTATATCTTGTGGGTGGTCGTGTAAATCATCTACAACTGGTCGTATTAGACATGAAATAGCTTCTAAAACAGATGAAATTGCTTGGTTATCAAATCAAGTGCAACTTGTTCACCTTCCGATTTGCCTCTTATCACACTCATTTAGGAAGGAAAAAGAACATGCTCAGCAAAAATCAAGTCATCGAAGCAATTTGTCGTTTAAACCCCACTGCCCCAATCCAATGGTTAGCGGGATTCGATCTTGTTTCTTTACGTAGATATTACGAACACCTTTTAATCACACTGGAACCAAGAGGAAGCCGTGGCTGGGTCCGAGATGGAGAATCATCAGCAGTGGTAACTCGAACGCCCGCTGCTTAACGGTAGTCACGCAACAAAAGTTGCCTGTCCCTCCCTTTGTCAGTCGTTGAATGACTCCCCTCGTCAACAACTCACAGAGCGCGGGACAGGCTACTTTTATTATGTGGACTCATTTTCGAAGGATTGCTTCATGAGTGAGAGTTCAAGGAGTGTGCGGACACGTGTGAGTAATTCAAGCTTATTAACTGGCTTTGTGATGAAATCGTTTGTTCCGCATTCCACCGCTCGCTCGTAGTCACTCACTTCGTTTAAGGCGGTCACCATGATGATGACGATTTCACGAGTGGCTGGCTGGCTCTTGATTTTTTGGCAAACCTCAAAACCGCTCATTCGGGGCATCATGACATCTAGGATAATGAGAGAGGGTTTCACTCTCTCGATTGCTTGCATTGCTTCTACACCATCTGAAGCAGTCTCTATTGAACAAGGAAGTTCCTCTAGAAATGCTTGCATGAGCTCTAGATTTTGGACATTATCATCGACAAGTAGAATAGTCGCAGTTGATAAGTCGAGCGTTGTATCGGGATGTGGAGTTGTCTCTGTCACATTTGGTATGCTATCATGCCCAATTCTATCGTGTACATGTGGAATTAAATCAATGTCAAAATATGGTTCACCTTCAATCTGGACTGATGAATTCAACACCCCATCTGTTGATGGATTACGGAAACTTGTTATCAATGATGCCAAAAAAGCGTTCGATAAAGCGAAAACAAAAATTCTTGCTTTGGAACATGTTGAAATCGAAGTTAAATGGTATGGAGATTGTTGGTTCTGGACAGTTGCATTTATGTCAGAATTTATGGATGACCCACTTGCAATCATGATTACAGCTGAAGAGAATCTTCAAATCGCATCACCACTTACGCATGAATTTATTGACCAACTGTCAACTCGTCGGTTGAAACGATTTGTGAGAGACGGTCTTGAGCTTGCAATGCCACCTCATAAAACATCGTGGGCAGTTTGGTCTATTCCAACACCTGCAGCAGTTGATGATGTTATGCCAGTTCTGAAATCGAAACAGAAATACTATTCTAAAACTGAATAGAGTCTACTCGATCGTCGATACCCATCTCCCATTCTTTCGAATTCTCTTTGTTGGATCAACTCCAATTAGAGTTGCTAAATCATCATTCAATGTGATGACGACTGGATTCCCTCCTGTCGAGGCAAGATCTGCAGACCAAAGAGACGGTCCACCAAGCATTGACAACTCCGCCTTATAGGTTGCTTGAATCTCATCAGACGTAAGGATTTTCCTTCTACGCTGGTTATCTTGAAAGAAAATATTAAAGGTTGGTGGTAGAAGATATGCCCAAGGATTAACTGCGTCTGCTTCTTCTTTAGTGATTGTTTTTCCCTG
>CAZVAE010000159.1:0-4490 GCA_964624985.1 uncultured Isosphaeraceae bacterium
GGGAGCCAGTTGCACTCGCTGGTGGAATCGGGACAGCTCTTACGACGACGTTCTGGGGACTCGTTGTCGCAATCCCAGCGCTCGCAGGGTATGCAATCTTGCGAAACAAAATTGATGAACTTACCGTTGAAGCAACAATTGTAGGTGAAGAGATATTGAACAACTTTAGACCTAGGAAATCAACTCAACAGAGCACAGAAAGTAATGGCGTAACAAAAGTGGAAGCAGAAAGAGCGCCGCAAATGGTCGAGGCACACTGATGCATCGCCGTGGTAAGCCATCTTCTGCGATCCACGCAAACATGACCCCAATGATTGATGTGACGTTTTTGCTGATTGTTTTTTTTGTTGTGGTCTCTCAAATTGTTGACCGAGACGCGGTCTCAATGGATTTGCCCCTCCCTACAGATGCAGCTTCTGAAGTGCCACCCCAGATAGAACATGTCACGATCAATCTTGTTCCTTATGCAAATGGGGACGTTGCAGGAATCGTTGTTGGTGGTCATACAATTTCTCACGGTGCTTGGGAAGAACTCAAAGCAATTGTTCAAACACGGTTGCGCGGTGGAGCAGAGGAAGTGCATCTCCGAGCGGACAAAGCAACACACTATGAGCACATCCATCAGGTCATTGAGGCGATACGAGAATTGGGAACTTCTCCAAGACTCCAACTTATCGTTGAGGGTGAGCGAAAATGATATTGAAAAGGAGATCTTCAGGAAAAATCGGGTTGAATTTGACGTCTATGATTGATGTTGTTTTTCTGTTACTCATTTACTTTATGGTCGCGACAGAGTTTAAAAGTGCTGAAGAGGCGTTTCCAATGGATGTGCCACTCCGCAATGAGGGCCAAACAATCACCCTTGATTACGAACCGCTAATCATTCTTGTTGATTCCGCTGGAGACGATACGTCCGACGTTCGTGTTCGTTTAGAAGGTCCGTGGGATGCACTGACATCTCTTGATGATCTTTCTGCGTTCCTGCGAAAGAACAAAGCAAGCGGATTCGGAAGAAGCGGGTTGTTTACTGAAACACATCCGATTCGGGTCAAGCCAACGAAGCATACGCGATGGGAACACGCAATTGCAGCATACAACGTTGTAGTCAATGCGAAGTATTCGAACATCACGTTGGATGAGCCGTCGTGATGTTGTTTGCTATTGCACTTTTATCGTGTTCACCGCAGCAGCTGACAGTTGCAAAAGAACAGTTGTTTACAGATTGGACAACGTCAAGCCGAATCGCAAACATTACTCTTGGATTACCGACTCAATCCGAAACGAATTCGGTGAAAGAGTTTATTGATCAGATTAGAACAGACATCATCCAATCCACAGCAAGTGAACTTTCACATAGTGAGCGTACACTCGATGTACCATTCCTCATGGCAATGGTCGATGGAATTGCGATGGAATACGCTCCAACCTACGCCTCTTCTTGTGAAACATATCTTGCTCAAATTGGCGATGAATTGTCTGGGATTGCAGCATCAAGAGTGTGCAGAATGAACTACAGAGCATCGGTTCTTCTAGGTGATGAGAATGGGGCAAAAGAAGCGAAGGTACAATTTTTAGAATTAGACAACCCCCACCCCGAAGATACGTCTGTTTTTAAGCTCGTTGAGATCAGTGAGGCATACCAAGAAAAAAATGATGCACGTGCAAGAGCACTTTTTGACCATCAATTTACAGCGCTCGTTCACCAAAACGCGCACTATCTGTTGCTACCTTTTGCACATGGGCATGCTCGGATTGCTCCAAACAACGATGAAAAAATGTATGGCTGGTTTGTACTTGGTGACTGGCTTCTTGACTATGGTTACGATCAACAGACAATAGATTCAAAATTAGTCTCTTGGATTTCTTTGTTACAAAATCCTCCAGCAGTTACCATTGAAAGCACAAATCGCCACATTGTTGAATTAGCAATGCGACGATCCATTGCCAGAGGGCTTCAAGAGAACAGTGCAGAAACCTTGAACTTGCTCATGTCAATGGCGAGAGAAGGTAGTGGCCGTGAAGCAGAGCGAGTTCTTGAACAAGGGGACACAATCCACACTACTGAAGCTCTCGAGTTGCTTTTTCAATTTCCAGATGGTGTACAAAAGCCACTCGAATATTGGCAACTCTATGCAGCTCGTTTCGATTATGAGAATAATCGAGTTCACGAAGCAATTTCCAGAATAACTCCAATTGCAAACATGGCAGGCGAATATCAACAACAAGCATTAGCACTGCTCTTTGCAATCGAAGGAACGGAGACAAGCCCACTGGTTGAAGCGTTCGTCATAGTTGATGGGATACCAGAACGTTTACAGCATCCGTTTCAACCAAAGGCAATCCAAGAGTTGTTTCAACAATGCATCCGTCTCTGCCACATTGAAGGTATGGACGAATGGAAGAAGTCCGCTTTGGAAATCTTACTAAAGAGAAAAAATGGTGCAGCACCTTCCCTCGTTGCAGAGAGTTTTCGACTTGTAGGAAAACCAGCAGACGCTGTTCCATTCTTTGAAATGGCGATGCAGAGAGATGGAGCAACAATTCAGACTACAGCAGGACTAGCCGATTGCAAGAAAGATGTTGATGCAATGCAACGTGTCATCAAATCGGCAACGCATGATGACGCCTCTTCATATTGGTATTGGCTTGCCAACATTCGCGTGTTGCAATGGTACGTAGAGAGTGGCGGTAATAAAACAGATGCAATTGCAATGGTGAACAGATTGCGAAAAAAAGACGCCTCGCTTGGAGGCGCCCCGTTTATGGCTCAATTCAACAACATTCTAGATTAGGAAGCGCGGCGTCCTTGATGGAGCGGCGTTCCATGTTGCATTCGTTCACGCAATCTTCGCAATGAATCAATTTCTATCTGCCGTACTCGTTCACGCGTAAGCCCGATGACCGAACCAATTTCTTTCAAGGTGAGTGGCTCTTGTCCTTCGAGTCCGAAACGGAGTCGAAGTACGCGTGCGTCTCGGTGGTCAAGTTGACTTAAAAACCCAAGAATGTCTTTGATAGTTTCTCGTTGTTCAACTTGTTCATCTGGGCGTTTATTGTGTTCATCTTCAAAGACATCAGAAAGCGAGAGTGCCTCACCTCCAATTGAACGAGGTTTTCTGCCAGATGATGCTCGCATTGCTCTCCGAACAACCTTGAGCTTCTTTAGGGGTAGACCCATATGCTCAGAAATTTCTCTGTTCGTCGGCGAGTGACCCAACTCTTCAGTCAGTGTGCGATGCGCATCTCGGAAACGATTAATCAGATCAACCATGTATGCTGGAATGTGGACTGGTTGTGTTGCGTTGATGAGCATACGTTTAATGGATTGTTTAATCCACCATGAAGCATACGTTGAGAATCGAGCACCATGTGCGGGATCAAATCCCTCGACTGCTCGAATGAGTCCAATGTTTCCCTCTTCGATCAAGTCAGCGAGGGTTAGCCCTCTACCGAGATATCTTTTTCCAATTGAGACAACAAGACGTAGATTCGCACGAATCATGTGTTCTTTCGCAGCTGGGTCACTGTCGTTGATAATTCGCCAACCGAGTTCCTTTTCCTCGTCAGGTGTTAGTAACGCAACTTCGTTGATTTGATGTAGGTATAGTTCAAGGTCCACGCATATCTCCTAATGTTCCATTGCTGTTGAAAGCCTAGACCCGCATCGGAGTTTTTCACGCCTAAATCAACCTTCTTGTTCAAACTAACCACGAAATTGCCCGTATAACCGGAATGTTCCTACTATGGTGTCGTGCTTTTGAGACCATGATGTCGAGCGATAACTATTGATAATGTCAAGATAGGAAACATGTACCGATTATGTCAACAAACGATATATCCCAGATTCTGAACGAATGGCTCCATCAGCCTGGTCAACTCAATGTCAGAATAATTGAAGCAGAAGATGGCCGTGAACTTGTTCAACTTCGAATCGAGCTCGGAATCGTTCAAATGGAATTGCACGGTCGACCAGATGGGTTAATTCAAGACGGGTACACGTCACTTTTGGCAATGTTCAGGGAGCAGGGAGTACAAGACGGGCTTGATCCTGAGATGTGCCGCCGATTACGTGAAGAAGGAGTGCAACGATCCCACCGCGCAGCAGCCCTTTTCGCATTGAATCGTTTTGAAGATGTCATCCGAGATTGTGAAAGAAGTATTGAACTGTTTGATCTATGCCACCTCAATGCAAACGAAGAGCAAGACCGAGAAGCACTTGAACAATTTCGAGTTCCTGTCATTGCATTGCGCATTCGTTCTTCAGCTGAATGGGCAATTCATCTTGAAAATACAGCTGAAGCAATGGCAGTTATTGATGCTGGACTCATCGAGTTGCAAGAAATTCTTGGTGAATCGTATGAAGAGGCGAATGAAATACAGTTACTGCTTGGGATGAAGGAGGCTCTGGTTCCAAGGTTACCGACATCGGAACGTGCAGACTTAGAAGAACGGCTTGCAGCAGCAATCGAAATTGAGAATTACGAGCTCGC
>CAZVAE010000160.1:0-4488 GCA_964624985.1 uncultured Isosphaeraceae bacterium
ATGGGCGCCGATGTACTTGCTCGCGAAGTCCTTCAGCACGAGGATCTTCATCACGTAAACATTTACAAATCTGTAAATATTTGTCACATCCAGCAACCATCAAAATTTGTTTGAAAATTTGTGGGCTCTGAGGAAGTGCATACCACGCTCCCTCTTGGTGTCGTGATGGAACGATAAAGTCTCTTGCGCCTTCTGGTGTAGGTGTAATGAGCAGGGGTGTTTCTATCTCAAGAAAATCTCTGTCAGCAAAGAAATTTCGTGTGAACTGTGTGATTTGGTGTCGCAACTTCAAAATACGCTGCATCGTTGGACGGCGTAAATCAATGTACCGATACTTCAGACGATGCTCTTCGCCAATGTTATCCGCTTCATGATCATCTGGAAGAATTGGTAATTTGGCTGTGCGGTTAATGACCTCTATTTTTTGAGCGACAAGTTCAACCTTGCCAGTTGATAGCTTTTTATTTGGTTTTCCATCCCGAAGGCGAAGTTCTCCCTGAACAGTTACCACATCTTCTCTTCGAAGAGTTATGCCAATTTCCATGACATCTGCTGGAGAATCTTCAGCATCAAAAACAACTTGAGTCATGCCAAATCGATCACGTAAGTCGATAAATACAAGGCCCTTGCCCTGGTCTCTATATGTATTGACCCAACCACTAAGTGTGATTGTTTCGCCAGAATTCTCCTTGCGGGAGTCTCCACACGTGCATGTTCTTTTTAGCATTCGGGTATTGTACCCCCGCCCCCGAAAATTGTTCTATGACATCACATGACACAAAGACAATTCTGATGACTGCGTTTGAACCAAGTGGCGATGCTCTTGGTGCGATGGCCATGCAAGGTATTCAGGCAATCGATTCATCAGTTGAAGTGGCTGGTCTTGGCGGATCGTTGATGGAAGAGTCAGGAGTGCACTTGCTCGCTCATACAACACGTGAAGCGAGCATGGGCGTAGGGGCAGTCGCAGAGATAAAGCGAATCAAAAAGCTTGTCCACCAAGTTGAACAGTGGATTGCAGAACATAAGCCGTCAGTCGTTGTCGCAGTTGATTCACCCGCAGCGAATTGGCCAGTCTGTAAAGTTGCAAAAAAGTATGGTTCTGAAGTCGTGCACCTAGCGGCGCCTCAACTCTGGGCATGGGCGCCATGGCGAATCAGTAAAATGAAACGTCTCAGCTCCCACGTCATGTGTTTACTTCCTTTCGAACCAGCATGGTTTGAATCTCGCGGTATGCCTGCGACTTTTATTGGACACCCAGCGATGGTCAATCATTCTATTAAGGATTTAGATTTACCAAGTGGATCTCCGAACATTGTCCTTCTCCCGGGTTCCCGAAAACGTGAGATTCAAAAGAATTTACCAATGCAGTTAGAAGTACTGAGTCGTATTTGCGCTGAGCATCAAGGTACGGAAGCAGTCATAGCTTGTCGAGGTGAAGATGTTGGACGCGTACAACCAATCGCAGGTCAGTTAAAAATTGTCTCGGATGAACTGCCAAGCGTATTGGAATGGGCAGATTTGGCGCTCAATGTTTCAGGCACAGTCTCATTGCATGTCATGAATAGGGGCACACCAATGATTGGTATGTATCGGGTGAATGCACTCTCGATGCTCGGTTCAAAAGTTATGTTGACGCCCCCTCATCGCTTATTACCTAATCTGATTGCAGGCACACGCATCGTTCCAGAATATATTCCTTGTGGAAACATTGCAGGAAAAATCGCAGAGTTAGCACTAGATCTTCTTGATGACGAAGATGCAATGCGTGACATGCAGTCTCAACTTCAGCAAGAAGCGGAGGTCTATTCAACACACAATCCGAGTAAAGAATCCGCAGAAATTATTCTGTCGTTTACTTACTAACCTTTACTGCGCATTATCTATGATCGTGTTCCTTTGCAACCTTTGGTTTTCCAGAGAAAACGATTGCAAAGAATGAACTAAAGAAACCCGCAATGCCAACACCAATATATACATTGGTCATTACAAATGGAACTTCGAATATTCCGAACACAAGCCACATCGCAGCCAGAGAACAAATCCCCCCAATGAATCCACTTGCAATTGCTTCACCTAACTTCATATTAGTCTCCTTTCGAGTTAAATTCACCACATTTGAGTTTGCCAATGTAGGTGTGGTATGCCCGCATTGCTTTGGGTCCATAGATCCACATGATTGGAATGTTCACGACAAGCATCGCACCTAATCCAAGCGTTGTCCACATGTCAAGTTCGGCATCTGTCGTGATAAAACCAATTGTTGCTACTGCAACAAGAACGGTATACGCCATCCTGTACAAGGTCACAGCAAAGATAGAAACGATTCCTTCTTTGCCAAAGACGTAAATCACACCTTGTTCGCCATAGTAGCTCCAGGAAATCATCGTGGATATTGCAAACAGCCAAGCCGCAAGAACAACAAGCCACTTGCCAAGTCCAGGAATTGTTCTGTCAAAGGCATGTGCTGTAAGACTCGCACCAGGATAATTCGCCCAGACACCATGGCTTTCTACAGAGACTGGAATTGCATTCCCCTGATCATCTTTTTGTGCATCAAGCGGTTTCCATTCAACTGCAAATCCACCATCAGCGTGATTGATGACATCCCCAGAAATCCGATGTAAATTGTCACCCGTGTTTGCATCATCGCCTGCTCGGACGAGCATAAAGACGGAATCATTGAGAGACCATCCGGTCTCATCTGCGGAGACTCCATTAATCCGTTTTGCTTCATCTGATTTTGAAGGGAGAGGGGGAGTGGTTAGTCTCCACTCATCATCTTCAAGTGCAAAAGTAACAGCGGCTTGTTCACCAAACGAAGCTTCTGGTCCACGATTCCACGCACCACTTGCCAAAATGATCAGTGCAGTGACTGTACAAACGACAAGCGTATCAATAAAGGGCTCAAGTCCAGCAACAACACCTTCCCGCACTGGTTCATCGCATTTTGCAGCAGAGTGTGCAATCGGAGCGGAACCCTGACCTGCTTCAGATGAAAAGAGAGCACGTTTGATGCCCCACATGGCTGCATAACCAAGAGAGCCACCGAGGAACGCGCCACTTGCAGGTGCATCACCAAAACCAAGTCCGTACTTCACGATAAGCATCAATAACTCAGGTATTTGCCCAATGTTGAGAAGGAGCACAATGAGTCCGGCAATCAAGTAGAGAACACACATGAATGGGACTAGTTTGCCAGCAACCGAACCGATACGCTTGATCCCACCGATGATTACACTTCCGACAATTAGTGCAAGCACGATGCCGATTGCAAATGTTTCAGGGTTGAAGTTATGGCTCTTTTCGATATCTGAAACACCAGGAATATCAAAGTACTGCGTTGTTACTGCAGCGACGTTCCACGCTTGGAACATGTTCCCACCAGTAATTGCAGAGAGAACGAGTGTAAAACAGAAGATCCCACCAATCGTTGCACCTAGACGGCCACCTGCTTTTTTAAACAAACTATCAACCACATACATAGGTCCGCCATGAGGGTTTTCAGGGTCCGATGTATCCCGAGTGAGCATGGATTGCGTCACCTCAGTCATTTTTAATGCCATACCCAATAGACCAATGACCCACATCCAGAACACAGCACCTGGACCACCAACAGCTACAGCAAGTGCAACACCTGCGATGTTTCCTAAACCAACGGTGGCTGACAATGCTGCGGATAATGCTTGGAAGTGGCTGATTGCTCCTGGATCATCTTTCTTATCAAACTTACCTCTAAGGACGGATACACCATGCGTTAATGCGCGATATTGTCCGAATCCACTCCAAAGTGTAAATATCAGACCTGTGATAAGAAGTGCATAGACGACGTTCTCGGAAAAAAGGAATCCATTAATAGTATTAATGACATCGTTGAGATCAAATTGCATGAGTGGTTGTGTTCCTTAATCGAGTTGGTGAGTGTACTGTTGTTTCTGAATCTTATACGATAGCTGGCATGAGCGATTGGTTTGAGGATGGACTCTGCTTTTCTTGCACGCAATGTGGGAATTGTTGTACTGGGCCCACTGGGGCAGTTTGGTTTACTGAGCATGAAGCAATTGCGATGGCATCCAAACTAGAAATCACTCCAGATCAGTTCTATCAGCGCTATGCCCGAAAAATAGGGGCGAGGTGGTCATTGACGGAGCGCCCATTTGAAGGGAAGTACGATTGTGTTTTCCTCGATCGAAGTACGGAAACGATAAAATGTTCTTTATACAACGCAAGACCATCTCAGTGTCGGACTTGGCCATTCTGGTCAGAGCTACTCAAATCGAAGAAATCATGGGAACTCGCTAAGAAGCAGACACCATGCCCGGGAATGGATACCGGCAAACTCATTCCCGCCTCCGAAATCCGCATTCAGCGTGATACGTGAGAGTCACAGGCAGTGGCCTTCACGTTCGTATGCTGAGAGGATTTGACACGTTGTACCGCGTAAGCGAGACAAAAGGCGATTGTTTTGATCGCCTTTTCCGATGAACA
>CAZVAE010000161.1:0-4448 GCA_964624985.1 uncultured Isosphaeraceae bacterium
GGTAGACTTGGGTGCAATTGACCATAATTGCACTGTTATTCGTAACCATATCGGTAATCACTGCAAGCTATGTGCAGTCGTAAAGGCAGACGGATATGGTTTAGGTGCGGTTCGAGTCATTTCTTCACTCCAGAACCACGCGGATTTGCTGGCTGTTTATAGCCCAGAAGAAGCAGGCACATTAGTGAATAGGGGTCTTGATACCCCACTGTTAATCCTTGCCCCTGTACATTCAGTAGACCGGTTCAACCCAATTTTTAAGGGGCTGTCTGAAGGAGTTATTCAACTTGTCGTGCATGGCAAAAAGCACTGTGAGGCACTACAAGTGATGGCTGCCAGATATGGAATTTGCATCAGTGTTCAAATCAAAGTTGATACGGGATTGCATCGAGGGGGTTGTGAAATGGGTGATGCACTATCTATAATTGAAGCAATTCAAAAAAGTGAGTATTTGGAATTGCGTGGCATGATGACACACTTTGTGTCAGCAGTTCATGATGAAGCGCTCACTCGAACTCAGCACAATCGACTTGAGCAGATTGTCCAATCACTTTCTACACCTCTCCCATCGAGTTTTCTTATCCACGAAGCAAACACGGCTGCAATGGTGCAGTGGCCTTGGACTCACCGTTCGATGGTACGAGTTGGCCTTGCTTGGACAGGAGTTGTACCAAACGGTGTAGCACCACTCGAAGGATTACTTCCTTCAGTGTCATGGAGAACTCGACTTGTACATGTGAAACATGTCGAAATGGGTGAACAGGTTGGATATTCTGGAAAGTGGAAAGCCAAACGGTCATCTAGAATCGGAATTGTTCCAGTTGGGTATGCTGCGGGGTATCCGATGCAAGTTGGAGATGAAGGGAAAGGAAGTTGCACATTTGTGAAGGTGTACGATGAGCATTTTGAAACAGCTCTTGGAGATGCACCCGTCGTCGGTAGTATTTGTATGGATCAGATTGCTATTGATTTGACAGATATTCCCGAAAAGGGGATTGGTTGTGGCATAGAGTTAATCTCAACAGACCAAGAGAGTAAAGCGAACTTACAGTTCATTTCAAAAGTAGCAGATGTTGTTCCTCACGCAATCCTTAGTCGAATATCTCCAACGGTACATCGAACATACTTATCTAGTGCAGTCGAAGGTACCGATTTATCCAAAGAATCGCTGTGCGTTTCTTGACATGTTTTAATCACCAACGTAAAAACGCGTCCCGCCATCTTTCGATGACGGGAACGAGCGTTTTTGGAGAGAGAAGAGAGAGTTGTTGACGGATGTCGTCGAGCCCAAGAAACGCAAAGAGCTAAGTGGGTCGGCCCGCAGGCGGTCCCTATGTATATTGCTCTAGTTACTTGGGCTCGAGAACATACATCAAGTGTTCCTTTCATTTATCGGTAACTCTGTGACTCGAGTTCAATCCATCACAAAAATTAGTAGCTATGCCCGATAACCATAAAAATGACGCTTATAGGCAAAAAAAGGGGTATGATGCGAATGTGGAAGTCATAAAAGAAGAGTGTATACGTCTTGGAGTTGTTAATTTTTTAAATGCAACACCATTGATTGAGGGGTTAGAAGGTGTAGATGACGTTGAACTCGTGCCTAGAGTACCTAGCGATTTAATTGGCTGCCTTGAACGAAGAGAAGTAGATATCGCGTTGGCATCCTCAATTGATTATCAAAAGAGTGATGTAGATTTAGGTATCTTGCCGGTGGGTGTGCTGAGTAGCGATGGAAACTCTTTAACCGTTCAACTTTGTAGCCGAATTCCCTTTCAAAACGTAACTTCAGTGTATTGTGATTCAGATAGCCATACATCTGTTGCATTGCTTCAACTTGTTATTGATCATAAATATGGAAATGCAATCGAGATTGTTCCTACAGACTTACGATCATTACAGAAATGCAATCACGACTGGCCAGAAACGGTATTGATTATTGGAGATAAGGTCGTGACTAGCCATTGTCAAAAGGAATATACATATACCCTAGATTTAGGTGAAGCTTGGAAGGAGCAAACGGGCTTGCCTTTTGTCTTTGCAATGTGGCAAGGGTTAACGAGTTGCTCTAAATCAAAGATAGAAACTGTTTCGATGTTGTTACATCGACAACGTTTGTTAAACAAACAAAGAATTGAACAAGTCGTTTCTGCAAACGCTACGAGTTGCGGTTGGGAACCAGCAGTTGCACTTCAATATGTCACTTCAAACATGTGTTACGACTTTACCGAATCCCATCAACAATCGTTGGAGTTGTTTTATTCCTTGGCTAAAGCAGCACAGATTACTGAGAATAATCGTCCAGTACAAATTTTGAGTTTGTAAGCGATGCCTATTGCTCATCAATTTCACACAGCACAAATCCAACAACTTGCCCAGCAGATTATAAGGGCACCAGAATCAATACGAAGAGAACAAATGCGGGCGTCAGAAATATTACTTCGGGAGATTGAAGAAGAGCGGTTATACCCTTTCGAATATGTGCAATATCGAATCACCGGATATAGAGGTGACGATACAGAGCAATCGATGCTCTTAGGAAGCCCCTTGCTAGGGGATCTTGTTGCACTCATCGCCATTGTGAGTAGAACGTTGCACATCTCATCGAGTGGGATGTTATCAGTGAAAGAATCTTCTAGTAGATTGGGAATTTCTCAACGGACTCTTAGTCGACTACGGCACGAAGGACTTGTGTTTTATTGGGTTAATGAAAAAAGTGGACGTCAAAGACTCGGTTGTACAGTAGAACTTCTAGAACAATTCAAAGAAAGACATTGCCAACGATTGCAAACAGCGTCACAGTTTTCCCGTCTCTCAAAGATTGAGCAACGTGATATTGTAGAACTCGCACTGCAGTATGAAGGTAAGGGGCGAACTTTGAGTGAAGTTGCAAGCGAACTCTCAAAACAATCGACAAGAGGGCATGAAACTATTCGCTCGCTATTGCAAAAAACACCAGAAGTGCTCAGCAAGATTCCAAAGGGAAAACGCTTATCCAGAGACGATACGAGAGAGATCGAACAAGAGATAAAAGGGGGTGCATCATGGAATGCGTTAACTTCAAAATATCAACGAAGTGCAAGTGCACTAAGGAAAGCAGTAGCAAGATTACGGTTAAATCGATTGAGAAGTATTCAAATTTCTTATGTTGAATTGAAGGTCTTTTCACGGGAAGATGCAGAAGATGTCATTTTGGCTCCGCAGATTGTGAATTGTGTACCCCCACCTTTACTTGTTCTTGATTCACTTGAGAGTAATGCTGGTCGTTTCGCTGATGATGGTGAAGAAACAGCGTTGATTTCAGCAATGCATCTACTGCGACGACGTGCTCTTCAGCAACTCCACTTGTTGAAATACTCACCTTCTGAACATGGTATGGATAGAATTGAGACAGATTTGCGTTGGTCATTTTTACTGCAGCAGCGGCTCATACTTCAAGCACTTCCATCTTCTTTGGCTGTACTCGTGCAGCATGTTGGTCGACCTTTACATGAATTGCCAAGCAGCAGACTTTTGCCGTTGTTAAAGAGAACCATTGAAGTCATTGGAAAAGCTTGTGGTGAACTTGATCCTTCGAAGAGCCAGAATGCATCAAGAACTCCAGCATCTATTTTGGATAGGCAACTTTCGATTCAAGAACGCGGTTCCAAGCCAAAACAGGCAGCTGCCATGTATAAACCCATTCATATTGAGTGCCCATTTCACGAATGTGTGGCATGGTCCTATTTGATTCCAACTCAGAATCTGCCATCAATTGCACAGAGGCAGTCAATTGAACTTGAAACGTTAGTTGCACTCAAGTTTGGCTGGCAAGGGAAGCCTCGAACATGTTCAGAGATTACTCAAGAAGTGAATCGTTCGGAGATTTGGGTTCGTCGACAACTTCGAACATGGATTTGATAACAAAAAACCCATCTGGATTTGCCAGATGGGTTTATAGAGTTCAAACAAACATTGATTAGCGTTTTGAGAATTGGAACCGTTTCCGTGCACCAGGTTGACCTGGTTTCTTTCGTTCGACACGTCTTGGATCTCTTGTGAGATATCCATTATCCCTGAGTACCCCATCTAGGGATGGATCAAATTTTGCTAAGGCTCTACCTAGGCCTAAGATGATCGCTCCTGCTTGGCCGGTATATCCACCGCCGTTGGTAGAGACAAATACATCAAGTGACCCCTTTGTATTAGTTTTATCCAAAACTTTTACGATATCTTTATGATCTCTAATCTCAGAAAAATACTCTGTAAGATCTTTTTTATTCACGTTGAAAACGCCATTGCCCGGGCGAATTCGCACTCTTGCAATCGCGGCTTTTCGTCGGCCTGTTCCCCACCACCAGTGTCCATCACTTGGCTTACCTTTCGGAGCAGTTTTTGGCTTCGGTTCAGTTGCAACGCTTTCGGTTGCTTCTACGGTTTCTGTTGTGTGTGTTTCTTCTGTCATTGTT
>CAZVAE010000162.1:0-4440 GCA_964624985.1 uncultured Isosphaeraceae bacterium
AGCGATTACTCCTACGATGGCAATTCTACTTGCCGGAGCACTGTTCATTTTGATGACATTAGGAGCGCTATGGGGTCAATCTCGTGCCCCAGATGATTCAATGTCATCTATCGCTTGGATTTACGCTTCTGCACTCGTTGCCCAGACTCCGGTCATTATTGTCTATGTATTCCTTCGTAAGCGTTGTGGCTCAAGAAGAATAGCAGTGATTTCATGTACAACTTTCGTGGTCTTTGTCCCCATGGCTTTTGCTGTGGCAGGTGTACTTCATTGGGCATTTTCAAAGATTGGGATTGAACCTCCCACCAACTTGGGGCATGAAACACTCATTGAACTTTCCGGAAGCAATTGGACTACTTCCGCTTGGATTGTCGTGCTCTGCGCTACTGTTGGAGCAGGCATTGTTGAAGAAGTGCTATACAGAGGCTTAATATTGCCTACATTTACAGCCGTGATGAGTGGGAGTACAGCATGGGGTGCGATTGTCGCGACCAGCATATTTTTCGCTGCGATGCATATTGGCACATCCTCACCCTCCGCGATTGCAGGGCTGTTCGTGCTTTCGATAGGACTATGTTGGGCCAGAGTGAAGAGCGGTGGTGTACTTGCACCAATCGTAATTCACATTCTTTTCAATGCATTAAATATCGCAATTGTTTACAGTACCAATCTATGAACACACGAGAAGTCATCCTTACAGGCGATACACCAACAGGGCAACTCCACATTGGGCACTATGTCGGTTCGGTACGCAGAAGAATCGAATTGCAGGAAACCCATGATTGCTACTTTTTACTCGCGAACCTACACGCATATACCACTCGATCAGAGTATCCAGACGAGATTCATGCAGATACTCTAGAGATTGTTCGAGATTACTTAGCAATGGGAATTGATCCAAACAAAGCCGCAATTACGCTTCAATCAGAAACACCGGCAATCGCAGAACTTACTTTTTTGTTTGCGATGTTACTTCCATTCAATCGTGTCATGAGAAACCCTACGCTTAAGGAAGAGATTAAAGTGAAGGACTTAGGCGAAAACTATAGTTTCGGTTTTCCGCTGTATGCTGTCGGTCAAACGGCTGATATCCTTGCGTTCCGAGCGCACGCTGTTCCAGTAGGCGAAGATCAAATCCCCCACATTGAATTGACTCGTGAAGTCGCAAGGCGGTTCAATAAGTTATATTGTGGTATCGACGAGAATGTTGAGGATGACGATCCAGAAATGATTGAGAAGGGCGTGTTCCCAATTCCAAAAGCAGACGTTGGAAAAGTGGGGCGACTCATAGGCACAGATGGAATCAACAAAATGAGCAAATCACTTGACAATGTGATTCTCATTACCGACACACCCAAAAGAGTTAAAAAGAAAATCGGACAAATTTACACAGGTAGACAATCGATGACAGATCCGGGCGATCCAGAAAGCTCGCTCATGCAATATGTAGACACGTTTATTGCAGACAAAAATCGAGTACTGGAGCTTAAGGACAAATATGTTCGTGGTGACAACATTGGTGACGGGCACATTAAGGTCGAGATCGCTGAAGCAATTAGCAACCTGCTTGAGCCCATGCAAGAACGAAGGGCAGAGTACGAGAATGACGATGACACAATCATTGACATTATCAGAGACGGTACTCGCAGAGCAAATGAACAAACTGAAAAGACTTTAGCACTCGCCAAAGAAGCAAGTGGACTTGGGTTCTTTGATAGGACAATCTCTTTTTGAGGATAAACGAATGCGAACCATATTGTTATTACTGCTCTTGCCTTTGATTTCCTGCCACAACCCAGCGGGAAATCCCAACTTAGCAAACGCAACATATCCGATGGAGTTACACGTTGCAGATTCCGTCCCAATCCAAGTGTTGAGAGACAACGAGTTTATTGAAATCGTAAACAGCACAGCTAACGATTTTGGTCAAAGCATTCTATGGGTGAACCAGCGATTTTCAAGTGACCTTCCGCCCATGCCCACTGGATCAACTCTGCGATTCGACCTCAGGTCTTTGCGAGACTCATATGGTGAGCAGTTTAACGCTGGAGGAATTTGGCGTACAGATGAACCAACACAGTTAGTGATCGCAGAACTTCAACTAAGCGATATTGAACCACTCGTCGGGCTCGTTGTTATTGGCGAGGAGTAACATCCAACCATGTCCGTTAACATGCAACCATCGCAATCGAGTGATTTCTCGTTTGAAGATATCGCTACGTTTGCTCAAGAGTTACAAATAGACCCAAGAATCCCTGCAATGTGCCCGGGATTCGATGCGCCCTTTTTCCAAGCGGGTTTAGCAGGATATAGCGATGGTGCAATGCGGCTCATTGCTAGAGAACACGGTTGCCCGTTTTGTGTCACCGAGGCGTTGCTTGACAGAACGCTCATCAATGGTGGTAAAGGCCGTAGAAAAGAAGATCCAGATATCTTGGCAGAAGAAGCAGTAAGTGGGGAACTTGAAGAAAACAAGGTCGCAGGGTTAGATGACCACCCAATCGCCGGTCAAATCATTGGAACAAATCCAGACGAAATGGCTCAGGGTGCGGCGATTTTAGTTGGTATGGGTTACAACACAATTGATGTGAATCTTGCATGTCCAGTAAAAAAGGTCCGTCGAAGAAACCGCGGTGGACACTTTCTTTGTTCACCCGTTGAAGCGTGTGCAATTCTTTCTGCAGTCAGAGAGATTGTGCCCGACACCATATCAACGTCTGTAAAATTGAGAAGGGGATGGGATAACTCAACAGAGTCAGAAGCACATTTTTATCAAGTGTTCGACCACGCATATGATGTCGGCTTCAGCTATGCGACGGTACACGCTAGAACCGTTGATCAAAAATATATTGGTCCATCACGTTGGGAATTCTTGACTGAACTTGTAAACAGCCGCCCCGATTGTTTAGTGTTTGGGAGTGGTGATATATGGTGTGCTGCAGACATTTTTAGGATGATGGAGCAAACGGGAGTACACGCAGTCTCTGTTGCAAGAGGGTGTATTGGCAATCCATGGATATTTACTCAAGCAAGAGCGTTAATGGCTGGCGAAGTACCGAAACCTCCGACTCTATCGCAACAACGTGATGCTCTTCTTAAACACATCGAATTGTGTACTCGTCTGCACGGCGAAAAAAAAGCATCTAAATTGATGCGGAAATTTGGAATTCAGTTTTCCAAACATCATCCTCACTCAGAAAGAGTAAAGAAGGAATTTATACAATCCGAGTCGATGAAGGATTGGGTTCAAGTGATAGAGAAGCACTACTCGGAAATGGAGAGTTGTTGACGTTGTTCTGCTGTCAACACACCCAACATTAGTTCAATTGTAGATCGATTTAACTCGTGTATTTCTGCACATTTTTGAAGGATCTCGTTTTTTGATTTACTTTGCAACCCGCAACCAATTGAAAGTGGATCAACCCCCTCATGTATTCGTACGTTTTTTATCAAGCCAACAAGAGCTCGTTTTTGATTTGAATACACGGAATTATAGAAAGCAAACTGATTCTGTACGAGTTGAATTTTGTCTGGGTCTTCAACCGTTTTACCAATCCGTATAAACAGTTCAATAACAGGCGCATTTTTTGGCAGTGTTGTAAAACGAGTATCAAAAGCCGCCAAGGCGTCGCCTGACTCGACGATTGAGTCATAAGCAGCCCAACGTTGCATCGTTCTTTTCTCTGCTTTGGCACATTCTTCACTGTCGCCCTCTACTTTTGCAATTGCTGCAGCAAATCGGTCTTGCCGATCTGCATCTGCATGTTCAAGAATAAAATCGTTCACCCTAAAAACGACATCGCTGTTCCTTTGTGTAAATGATGCGATGTCAGGCCAGCGAGTTTCTGGCCAAGGGTTTACGTACTCCCTTGCCTCAAGTAGCACAGTTCTTCGAACATGCATAATTCCAGTTTGAAGTGACTTGCTATCATTAAGAACAGCGATTGACTCTAAGAATCCATCAAACAATGAATCCGCCTTCACTTCCTTTGCCTGAACAATCCTAATCTCATCGCTTCGATTCTCAGCCTTCGGATTGTCAGTATCAAGTTGAGAAACCTGTTCAAGGTATGCGTCAAAAATAGCCCTTCCCACCATCGATTCGTCACCCTGTAGGAGTGGCTCAATCGTAGTTGTATAGTCAAATTCACTACAAACGGGCTGAACACCCAACAAAACTGAAATGAATGCACCACAAAACATTCCAACATCATACCCCCGAAACACCCACGGAATCAAACAAAACGGTGTTTTGCCCCCAACCCCCGAACCCCCGAAATCACTGAAACCCCCCGAGTCCCCGGATGAAGACTCTGACCCACGAAGAGCCAACATGTAAACCACATCAAGGGCGAGGATGATATTTAGCGACAACTGCCTTTAACTGGGAACGGTCGATATGTGTGTAAACTTGAGTTGTGCCTATATCGCTGTGACCAA
>CAZVAE010000163.1:0-4403 GCA_964624985.1 uncultured Isosphaeraceae bacterium
TACATCTCAGATAACGATGGTTCAATTGAGAGTGGATTTATCGTCGGTACTCGGTATGGGAACGTTTTTAAAGCAAATAATTCAAGCGGTGCACTTACAAGTATCGGAGCACTGAATGGGCAAAACATTAGTTCACTTGAAGTCATTGACATTGATGACAATGGTGGGGATGGTCAACTGGACGTTCTCATAGGATCAGATGAAGGTGAAATGATCCACATTCTTCAAGGAAATGTAAATGAACCAAATGGATTTGAAATCATCCTTCTTTCGATTGATATAAGCGCGAAAGTGAGCGATCTCTACGCTACGGATATCGATGGCGATGATGATACCGACTTCGTTGTGACAGCACCTGAATCGGAAGAGTATTTTGTGCTCGTCAATGGTGGGTCATCATCTAATCTCATGCCTGGTGGACTCGATAATCGATCTTGGAACAAGCAAGACTTACCCTCTAGTAACACGCCAGACAAAGTGGATGGTGGTGCTCTCGATGAAAAAGATGAAGATGATGATTGGATGAGTGGAAGTGGTTCTGATTCAGGTTTGTTAGGAACGCCAGGGACTATGGAACAGACCAATATTGGAAGTACTGAAAGCGATACATGCAGTGGAGATTTCAACGCAGATGGCAATATCAATGTGAATGATTTGCTCATTCTCATCGCTGCTTGGGGGCCGTGTGAAGGTTGTGCTCAAGACCTAAACGGAGATGGTGCTGTGAATGTCAACGATTTGCTCGTCCTAATCGCTGCATGGGGACCATGCTCGCCTTGACAATCAGACTATTCTGTATGATGTAGACAAATGACAAACGATTTCCCAACAGATCCCAATGCTGAAACGATTGGCTTGCCAAGCGAAGATTCTGCGAAAGGAAGTATGCCGGAGCCGGGGAAATTTGTAACTTCTGGTATTCCTTCAGAGATTGGGCGTTATAAGATCCTCGGCGTTATCGGCCAGGGTGGTATGGGTGCAGTGTATGAAGCGATGCAAGAAGCACCTCGCCGTCGAGTTGCACTCAAAATTATTAAAAGCAGTGCAGCGAGCGAGATGGCAATGCACCGTTTTCAGTTTGAATCGCAAACGCTTGCAAAACTTAGCCATCCAAATATTGCGCAAATCTATGAAGCGGGTACATGGGAGCATGACGGTCAAGAAGTTCCATTCTTCGCAATGGAGTATATTCCAGGGGCAAAGGGAATTGTCAGTTACGTACAACAGCGTCATCTTTCACTTGATGAACGACTAGGGTTGTATGAAAAAGTATGTGACGCAGTGCATCATGCCCATCAAAAAGGCGTCATACATCGAGATCTAAAACCAGACAATATATTGGTTGATAGTAAGGGAAATCCAAAAATTATTGACTTCGGTGTCGCCCGTGCGACTGATGCAGATTTAGCAGTGACCACGATGCAGACGACAATGGGGCAACTCATCGGCACGTTGCAGTACATGAGTCCTGAACAGTGTGATGCGGATCCGGAGTTAATCGATACCCGCAGTGATGTGTATGCCCTTGGGGTGATACTGTTTCAACTACTATCTGGCAAATTGCCGTACAACTTACGTAAACGCGCAATTCACGAAGCTGTTCGTGTGATTAAAGAGGAACGTCCTCTTTCGATGAAGACTATTAATGTGACGCTTAAAGGGGACATTGATACCATCACTATGAAAGCGCTTGAGAAAGATCGCACACATCGGTATCAATCTGCAGCGGAACTCGGAAATGATGTCCATAGATACTTAAACAGCGAACCAATACTTGCGCGACCTTTGAGCATTAGTTACCAACTGAGAATGTTTACTAAAAAGTATAAACGAACATGCGCTGCAGTCATGTTGCTCGCAGTTTCAGTCGTTTTAGGCATCGTTGGGACGTCTTGGGGGATGATTGAAGCAAACAAACAACGTGCACGAGTCGAGCAACGCAATATTGTTCTTGAAGATACGGTGAAATCATTGTTTGGTGGTGTCAAAGATGTCGTTCAAGATTTAGGCGATTCAGCTGAAGCCCAGCGAATGCTTCTGGACATTGCACGTGCGAATCTAGAAGCAATTCAAGAAGGCGCTGAACCAACACCACGCGATCAAGCAGAACTTGGTGAACTTCTTCTACGGAACGCAAGATCACAACTTTCAGTTTCTGGAGTTGGTTTTGGAAATGTCGACGCTGCAGAGTCTTCGATGAATGAAGCAAAAGTAGTTTTGGAAGGTATCGATGCCTCCGATGCTTCCCCAGAATTGATGGGTGGCGTCAAGAGGATGTTACTTGACCAGAAAAAATATCTTGCTGAAGCGGAACGTACAAGAGCAGCACTTGAAGAAAACAGTACTGTTCGGGAGCAAGCATTACAAAGAGCGGCCTCAATCTACCGCGAACGATATGCAGCCGGAAAACAATATTATGAAACGTCAGGTCACCTTAAGGGTCTTGATGTCCAAAAATCATCGATGCAAGGGTTAGGTAATGTGTTGGTCGAACTTGGCGATACAGAAGGCGCAGAAGAAGCATTTGAAACCTCACTCACCCATGCTGAACTATTGCTTGAACTTGATGAACCAAGCAAGACAACCAGAAGGCAGCGTGGAGTTGCAATTGCTTTGTATGGTCTCGCTAAATTATCAGGATCACACAATTCAAAATCGGCACTTAAGCAAATCAACAGAGCGATAGAAATCTCACGAATAGTCCTTGCAAAAGAATCTTCAAACGTACGCAGATCGCGCGATTTAGCATTAATGCTTGCACTCCGTGGCGATTTGCAACTTGAAGAGAAATCGTTCGATGAAGGGATAGAAGATTACAGGGAATCGTCGAAACTCTTAACGAAACGTGCTGTAGAAAGCCCAAGAGAATTGGCAAGTCAACAAGATTTAGAAGGCACGATTACTGCCATCGCCGATTCCTTAGAGGGCGTTGAGAAGCATTCTGAAAGTAATGAGATATTAACGCTTACAATCGATCAACTCGAATGCATCGCGAGTGCTGAAGAACTAGCAGGTCGAGGTGAGTGGACAGAGATATTGAATCGATTACAAGATCGTTCAGACGCGATTGCAGTCATCCTAATGAATTAATCATTTACGTGTTTGGGGCTTGATCTAAATGGACGTATAGTCTTCGCCATGGCACATCTCCAAGGATACGCCATTTATGTCCTTTACCCTCTAAATCATTCGCAAGAAACACATCTCCAGGATGAACGATAAGAATTTCGCCGTTGCCGAATGTGAATTCGACTGAGCCAGTCAACGTGATGACATATTGTTTTCGTGGAGCAGGATGCCAATCATACGTCCCACCAGGTTCAGTCTCAGCAATCCGAACACTATGGCATTCAATAAGATCACTGACGAAGGTTCCATGTCCATGGTCTGATACGCCAACCTCGTGCATTTCAAGTTTTGATATCTTCTGGTCACAAGTGCAAAAGTGGGGAAATTCAAGTTTCATAGGTATCTCCTAACTTGCTACTCTACCAGAGATGGAACAAAGAACATACGAGGTTTTGATCATTGGCGGTGGAATTAGCGGCGCAACCTTATTGTATGACTTGGCATTGCATAGTGATGTGCAGAGTATGTGTTTAATCGAAAAATACGACCACCTGGACCCTCTGAACTCGAACGCCCACAGCAATAGCCAAACGCTACATTGCGGCGATATCGAAACGAATTACAACAGAGAGAAAGCGGATCACGTCCGAGGTGGGGCTGACATGATGCTACAGTTTGTCAACAACGGTTCGGGAGACTTAACTCTGAAACGTAGTTATGGAAAAATGCTTCTTGGGGTTGGGGAAGAAGAGGTAAACACTGTTCAGAAGCGATTTTCGTCAATCGGAGATCTATATCCAACTCTTCGTATGGTTGATGCAAGCGAGATTGCAGAGATTGAACCAAATGTGGCACTTGTCGATGGTTCACCAAGAGAAGAACTTATTTTTGGTTTATACAACCCTGATGGTTACGCAATCGACTATGGAAGAGTGACTGAGAATTGTGTTCAGCAAGCAACCGATGTTGAAGGTAAAAGTGTAGAGGTTAAACTTTCGACTGAAGCAACGAAACTTACTCGGACAGATTCTGGTTTCGAAGTAGAGATTAAGAAGGGGGAAGCACTGCATTGTAAATGTTTAGTTGTCTGCGCAGGTACATATAGTTTACTCCTTGCACAATCGATGGGAAAAGGGAAGCACTATTCTGTTCTACCAGTCTCGGGAAGCTTCTACTTTGCTCCAGAGGTATTGAATGGGAAAGTGTATACAGTTCAAAATCCAAAATTACCATTCGCCGCAGTACACGGCGATCCAGATATGACGAAAGAAAATGTGACAAGATTTGGGCCCACCGCCTTAATGCTACCGGTGTTAGAACGGTTCAATGCAAAA
>CAZVAE010000164.1:0-4324 GCA_964624985.1 uncultured Isosphaeraceae bacterium
CGACCAGACGAAACAAAGGAGGCAACACATGCCACGCGTACGAAAAGGTGCCGCACGAAACAAGGCACGAAAACGATTACTCAAAGCCGCTCGCGGTTATTGGGGAACAAAAAGTCGTCACAAACAACAAGCAAAAGTAGCGCTCACCCGCGCAGGTCAATTCGCATACCGCGATCGACGTGCACGTCGACGTGATTTCCGTAGAATTTGGATTACTCGAATTACTGCAGCATGCAGAATGCGTGGAACACGGTATAGCCGCTTTATCAATGGACTCTCGAATGCAGGTGTTTTGCTAAACCGCAAAATGCTCAGCCAAATGGCAATTGAAGATCCAAAAGCATTTGACCAACTCGTGAAGATGGCAGAAGAAAAGACTACTGCTCAAGCGAGCAAGTAATCCGCTTTTTATTTCAAGCAATCAAGAGTTATCGCTCAACTGGCGCGATCGCACCATCGTCTCGCTATCTAGCAAATGCGATTGTGCAATCAGTTCCTGATGTGCCCAACAAGCGTATCCTTGAGGTGGGATGTGGAACAGGCGCTTTTACGAAAGCGATATTGCGTAAGTTGAAACCGGGTGACATCTTTCACATTGTTGAACTGAGTACAGATTTTTGTGAACAGGTCGAATTAAAAATTCTAGAACCGTTCCGGAAAAGAAATCCAGAAATCGAAATTGTGTTGCATAACGCACCAATTGAAGATGCGGGTATTGAGGGGCAATTCGATGCGATCATCTGCGGGTTGCCTTTTAACAATTTTCCGGTCAAAATCGTTCAACACTTGTTTGATGTGATGATTCGTTTGCTCAAACCGAACGCAGAACTCGCGTATTTTGAATACTTGGGTTTGTTAAAGTTAAAACGAGTGTTTGGTTTACCGAAAGTTCGAAAAGAAACGAAACTGAGAACCAAAGATATTGATGTTCGAATTGAAGAGCAACAAGGCACCCAAGAGAAAGTCTGGCGCAATATACCTTCCTGTCGAGTTGTACGATTACGATCATGCAGATAGAACGAGTTTCAGCTGAAGATTGTTATGGGCTCCGAGAGTCGATCTTACGACCTGGCCAACCCAAAGAAAACTGGACTTTCGATGCAGACGACGATGCCCATACGATTCATTTGGCGATGAAAATAGACGAAGAAGTGATCGCAATTGTCTCGTTGTTACCCGAAGTAAATACGGGTTGTCCTTGGCGCTTGCGAGGCATGGCGGTGGCAGAAAAATTTCGCGGTCAGGGAATAGGACAACAACTACTACTCAAGTTGTTTGCTTTAGTTCGTGAGCCAATCTGGTGCACAGCACGAAAGCACGTTCAAGATTTTTACTTGAAGAACGGTTTTGAACTTTTCGGTGACGAGTTTGTGATGAACGATATGCCGCATGTGTATATGCGGCGGTGTGACTGTCAATCCTAAGTATTGTGGCTTTAAAAGCTATAGGTGCAGACCCGTCGCTAACCCTTCGCTGATCGTCTTCGCTTAAGCTCAGCATCGACGAAACCTTCAAGTGCCCCATCAAGAACAGTTTGAGGGTTTCCGATCTCAAAATTCGTACGGTGGTCTTTGACTCGGTTATCGTAAAAGACGTAACTTCGAATCTGAGAACCCCAGCCCTGATCAACCTTGCCCCCAGTTGCTTGGTCGAGTTCTGCTTGCCTACGCTCTTCTTCGAGTTGCTCGAGCTTTGCTTGGAGAATCCGCATCGCTTGTTTTCGATTTTGTAGTTGCGCCTTGTGCGTTGAACTCACCACCATAATGCCTGTTGGTTTATGGACGATGCGAACAGCTGAGGCCACTTTGTTGACATTTTGTCCACCAGGACCAGAAGAACGAGCAAATGTCGTAAACTCAATGTCTTTTTCATCAATTTCAACATCATTTTCATCGAACTCTGGAATCACGTCTACAGTTGCGAAACTCGTCTGCCTTTTGCCTTGTGCGTTAAAGGGCGATACCCGAGCAAGACGGTGCGTTCCCCGTTCACAACTCATATACCCATACGCCATTGGTCCCTTAATCAGGTATGTGACCTCACTAATGCCAACTTCGGTGCCATGGGTTGTGCTGACTTCTTCTACTTTGAAGTGCATGTTTTCCCAGTAATTTTTATACATTCGATCAAGCATTGATGCCCAATCGTCAGCTTCTGTTCCGCCATCTCTCGATTGGATTGAGACAAAACAATTTCGATGATCGTGCTTTCCGTTAAGTAGCGATTGTGTTTCCACTTTGTCCATGCGACGTTGCATTTTGAAAAGTTGTTCATCGACTTCGGTAAGTAAATCGTCATCTTCTGCTTCTTTTGCGAGCTCATATCCCACCACAGCATCTTCAAAATCACCGATAACGTCCTCTAAATCGGAAGTTTGTGCTTTCAGCACCTTGTATTCATCGATGACTTTTTGAGCTGCAGTTTGGCTATCCCAGAACCCAGGGCCATTCATATCTGCTTGGAGTTTCTCTCTTTTTTCAACCTTCGCATCGTAGTCAAAGAGAATCACGAATCGTTAAAATTCGCGCCTCTAAATCGTCAATAATTGGTTGATGCGCGTCAAAATGCATGGAGGGCATGGTATCAGAAGGTCGCCTGCTGTACTCTACCTTGCATGCAAACATCTACTATCCTTCCACGTATGGAGCTTTCAGACAGAGCGAAATCAATCCCGCCCTCAATCACCCTAGCCATTAGCGCGAAGGTCAAAGAGATGAAAGCAGCAGGCAAAAAAGTATTCGCGTTTGGTGCTGGCGAACCAGATTTTGACACCCCAGAAAAAATTTCAAAAGCTGCGATTGACTCACTCCTTGCGGGAAACACGCATTACATGCCATCGTCTGGGACGCTAGAAGCTCGCGAAGCAATCGCAACTAAACTGCGAACTGAAAACAACATTGATTGTACGCAGGCAAACATCTCCATTAATGCCGGAGCCAAGATGACGTTGAACTTGGCGTTGATGTCGATACTCGATCCAGGCAAGAACCAAGAAGTTGTTGTGCCTACACCAGTTTGGGTGAGTTATAAACCCATGATTGAACTTGCAGGCGGCTCGATGGTCGAAGTGCCAACCACTGTTGAATCGCACTTCAAATGTACACCGGAAGAATTAGAAGCAGCGATTACTCCAAATACGAAGGCGATCATGTTGAACTCCCCAAGTAATCCTTGTGGCACAATGTATAGCCCAGAAGAGACGAGAGCAATTGCCAACATGTTAGAGCGGTATCCCGATATATATGTCTTGAGCGATGAGATTTATGAACGATTGATTTATAGCGACATTGAACATCTATCATTTGGCGCAATTCCAGAAATTGCCCACCAAGTCATCACCATAAACGGTCTGTCGAAGGCATTTGCGATGACGGGTTGGAGAATTGGATATGCATGTGCCCCAGTGGAAATTGTGAAGGCGATGAATACGTTGCAAAGCCAAATGAACTCTTGTATCACGAGTTTTTGTTACGACTGCATACCAGTTGCGCTTGGAATGAGGGATGAAGTTGAGGAAATGCGGCAGGTTTTTGCAACGCGATCGAAACTGATGTTTGATTTGGTGAAAGAGTGGCCAAATGTGGAGTGTGCTCCTCCAACAGGCGCGTTTTACACCTTCCCAAAAATCTCGTGTTACTTTGGTAAAACGTCACCTGCAGGAACAGAAGTTACTGATGCGGTGAGTTTCGCCAACGCACTTCTTGATGAAACAGGAGTTGCGGTTGTTCCAGGTGATGACTTCGGTGGCTGCGGTCCAGAGCACATCCGCCTTTCATTTGCGTGTTCTGAAGATAACATCACCGCCGGCCTCACAAAAGCCCGCGAGTGGCTAACGAAGTTTGAGTGATAGTCACACCACGCGAACACTATTTGAAAAACATCGTATCTGAAAAGCAGTTTTCACGAACCGCGAATCATAGGCACCGAATGCGAACTTCCCACTGAATATCGCTAAAACGCTTTTGCACGAAAAATATCACTATCGATTCGTTAGTCAACGTTTGCGATGCCGACTTTACTGACACCATCGATTGCAGAAAGTTGTTCAAGCACCTCTTGGCTCGGAGTTGATCCGGTTTTAATAATCATCATCGCAACCCCGGCATCATCACCATGACCAATGATCATTTCGTCAATGTTGATTTTTTCTGAACCAAGAATATCCCCAACCCTGCCGACCATTCCCGGGGTATCGCTATTGAAGAGTGTAATCATGGTTCCACTTGGCACCATGTCAAACCTTCTTCCTTCGATGTTTGTTACTCTTGGTAAACCATCGGCGTGTACTGTCCCTTCAATCGCGTGTTCATGTTCGCCTTTGGTA
>CAZVAE010000165.1:0-4299 GCA_964624985.1 uncultured Isosphaeraceae bacterium
ATGCTGTTGGGGCTAAGTTAAGAGGGCACGCTTCTGCGAGCGAGCCAATAGCAAGATGAACATCGCACAATTTAGCTAATGGCGTATTGTCCTCTTTGGAAATCCCGATGCAGGGAATACCATCTGTTCTAAGTATGGCTGCTAAATTGACGACCTCCTCAGTCGTACCAGAGTAACTCATAAGAATAACCACGTCATCTCTACGTATTGACCCTAAGTCACCATGAACAGCCTCTGCGGGATGGACGACATGCGATGGCTGCCCAATACTTGAGAAGGTAGCGGACAACTTTGCTCCAATAAGCCCTGATTTACCCATACCGCAAAAGACTGCATGCCCTTTGCACGCTTCTAATAGGTTGACTGCTTCAGACCAGCGCAGCGCCTGCTCAGAAGATGATTGAAGGCGCTTAGAGACCATCTCAATTGCCTTACTTTCAGCCTGTAGTGCTTCCCTAATAAACTGGTGTTCTTCAGCCAAGGTGTATTCAGTTTCTGTATGTTGAGATTGCATAGGTGGGTATGTTGTGTATTGTAACTAGGGGGGTACAATGGTGCGAGATGGTTCAATCACAAGAAGAATTTAGAATCTCAATAGATGCTTTTGACGGTCCTTTAGACCTACTTTTGTACCTTGTGAGACGTGCTGAGGTCGATATTCATGATATCCCGATAGCTCAAATTACGGACGATTACCTCGAGGTATTGCGACAAGCAGCAGCAGTAGATGTTGAGATGGCTGGCGAATTTCTAGTGATGGCTGCAACCCTCATTGAGATCAAATCCCGCTCATTGGTTCCTCCAGATGCCGTACAGAATGATGAACAAGACGCAGAATCAGAAGAGGCAACAGGCGATCCACGTGAAGATCTTATACGCCAATTGTTAGCGTTCCAGCGATTCAGAACGGCTTCAGGTTTGCTAGAAGAGCGTCGGATTTCTTTCATGCATCGATTTGATGCATCTGTTGCAATACTAAAACAACAAGAGGCGGAGACAGAGCCCTCGTTAGATCTTGAAGATGTTCACATCCTTGATATATCAGAATCTTATGAGTATATCGCTAGTTCTATTGACTTCACTAGGTTGGGAGAGCACCACATCGCTTTTGACGATGTCCCAATTGAAGTTTGCCAAGAAGACTTGCTGAATCAACTACACGCTTCAAATCAGCATACTCTGACGTTGCAACATGCGTTTGAAGGTCTGGCAATATCAGAACGAGTTGGAATGTTTCTTGCTGCTCTCGAACTTGTGCGAATGAGAAGAGTAACCGTTGAACAAGAAGGCGTTGATGGTTCAATCACGATTCGTTTACTTGACGAAGATTCTACGTCCGACGAATTGAATGTTGGAGAGCATTAACTTCTTGGGGGGTCAGCGCTCTCCACTGACCTGGTCGTAGCCCTTTCAAAGCAACATCACCAATCTTCGTTCTTCGTAGTCGTTTTACAGGATGACCAACATAAGCAAGCATTCTTCTGATTTGACGGTTGCGACCTTCCTTCAGCGTGATTGATAGTAGTGTTCGATCACGATCGTGTCGTACTATTTGAATACTATCTACATTTGCCCTTTTTCCTGAACGATGGGAATCATGTTTCGTATGCGCATCAGCAAGGTACACTCCTTTTTTTAACGTGCTGATTGTTTCTTCAGCAACATGCCCACGAACTGTAACCTCATATGTTTTTGCCATGCCATGCTTGGGATGTGTCAATTCGTTTGCTAATACATTGTCATTCGTAAGCAAAAGCAATCCTTGGCTTTCCATATCTAAGCGACCAATTGGGAAAATTCGATTTCCAGATTCGTGTTCTACAAGGTCCCCAATGCAAGGTCTGCCCTGTGGGTCTGACATTGTGCTGATAATCCCTCGGGGTTTGTAGTACATGAGATAGATCGAATCTGAATGGAATCTGATTTTACGATCCTCAACTGTGATTCTGTCGATCGAGGGGTCAACCCAAGCGGGTAGGAAATCGATTCTTATACCGTTAACTTTGACTTTTCCCTCAATGATAAGCTCTTCACACTTACGTCTAGACGCAATTCCGCCCTTGGCGAGGACTCGTTGTAATCTCTCACCTCTCGATGCTTCGCGAAAGGGAGCAGTTTTATCATCTTTAGAACTGTTGGCGTTGGTATTCCAGCCCATATTGGCTAGTCTACCCTAGTGAGAATGAATTCGATACTCAAAAGATTACGAACAATCATTGCTGACCCGCTTGAAGAACTCAATAGATGGGAGCGTGTCATTCGATATCTTTGGAATGTTATGAGGCAAGGAGCAAGGCAACTATCGCAAGATAGGGCAACTATGATGGCTGCTTCCCTTACATACCGAACGCTCTTTGGGTTGCTACCAGTAACAGTCGGCGGTGCAAGTGTTGCAAAATCGATCATGGGCATAGATCGATTCCAAGAATTCTTGCATCAATCCATCGAGGCTCTGGGACTGAACCAAGTACAGTTGGATATTTCAGAACAAGGCACAGCAGTGACTCTTGGCGGGTGGCTCTCTGAATTAGTTTCTTCAGGATTAAGTATTAATGTCTCTGCGTTAACTTGGATTGGATTGTTGGTGCTCGTTTACTCGGCAATTGCATTGCTCGTTGATATTGAGACTTGTTTTAACATTATTTGTCAAGCTAAAAGGGCGAGAAAGTGGCTACGTAGACTCCCGTTATACTGGTTCGTTCTTACCTTTGGTCCCGTTCTCATTGCTCTTGGATTTTGGACAGATGCTCAAGTGGACGCCTTTTTTGCAGCATATATCCACTGGGAATGGTTCCATGTCGTTATCTCTTGGATCTGGGATTTTGCCCTAATCTGCTTTTCAGTATTCCTGTTGTACAGGATGGTACCGACTTGCGTTGTCTCTTTACGCCCAACTCTGATTGGAGCATGTATAACAACTGTACTGCTACTTCTTGGGAAAGAGACGTTAGGGCTATACTTTAATCATGCTCTATCCCTGAAACAGTTGTATGGGTCAATTGGTCTTGTTCCTGTCTTTATGTTCTGGCTCTATCTGATGTGGATCATCATCCTTTTTGGCCTTCAAGTCACAGCAATTCTACATAAAGTGTCAGAAATGGACAGATTTTCGGCATCCGATAATTAAAAAATCCATTTTTTTGCGAAAGATACGACTTCGTAGAAGGTTTTCTAGAAGTACACCAAAGTGGAGCAACATTATGACCGAGAACACCCCTATGAATGGATTCAATACACAATCAAACAATGTCGAAGATTCTTCAAAAACGAATACGAGTCGTAAGTCCTTATTCGTTGATATTTCTTTTTCAAATGGAGTAATGAACGCATGTATCGTTGGGCCACGAGTAGGTGAACGACAAGCTACGGTTGTAGCAAACGCACTCAATGCTCAACTTAAAGAATATGGAGATAAGGTCACTTCTCTAGTCCTTGATTTTAGCGAAGTACAATTTGTTTCTAGCTTAGGGCTTGGAATGTGCATTGATGTGCGGAACACTGCAGAGCAAATCAACGCATCGACAACAATTGCTGGATTAACAACGCATCTGAAAGAGCTCTTTGAAATGATGCGTCTCGATCGGCTCTTCACCATTACTTCGAATAGTAGCTCATACGGCTCTGCTGCATAATTAAACTTACGATGTGGAGAGACATCACACAAGACCTGTCGCAATTACCCAAAATCTTGCGGCAGGTTGTATTATGTGCATGTAATGGGTCTCGAAGAAGCCATTCCAGTAGACGGTTATCTCACAACACAAGTGAGCAGAGTCATCAATTGGGCCAGACGCTCCAGTGTCTGGCCAATGCCATTTGCAACTGCGTGTTGCGGAATCGAGTTAATGGCAACAGCGTCAAGCCGTTACGATCTCGCTCGATTTGGTGCCGAAGTTTTTCGCTTCAGTCCAAGGCAAGCAGATTTAATGATCGTTGCAGGTCGAATTTCTACAAAGATGATGCCTGAACTTCAACGTATCTACGTTCAGATGACAGAGCCCAAATGGGTTATCTCTATGGGAGCATGCGCTTCAACAGGAGGAGTTTTCGACACGTATGCCGTTGTGCAAGGTGTGGATCAATTCATGCCTGTCGATATTTATGTACCTGGCTGTCCGCCACGACCAGAGATGTTAATCGAAGGCGTAATGGCAATTCAGCAGATCATCGACGAAGACAATATTCCTTACGATTCAGATGGAAACAGATTGCCATTAGGCATGAACCTTGCTTCAGATCCGACAGCGCCAATGGATGTCACAGTCAATGCATCCTGATCCCTGCCATAAATCAAACTCG
>CAZVAE010000166.1:0-4287 GCA_964624985.1 uncultured Isosphaeraceae bacterium
ACCGCGGCGTTTTAAATGCAGAACTACCTCTGCAACTGTGTCATCCGGAATGCTGACCCAAATGGAGCCTGAAGGAGAGAGTGATTGAATACATGCGTCAAGCCAATCAAATGTAAACCGTTCAAACTCTGCCCTTGGCATGTTGTCTTCCCACCCGTCATATGGAACTTCCCAATTAAAAGGAGGGTCGGCAAAGACAAGATCAACCTGACCATTGTCAGGTAAGTTTGGAACAACAAAGCGGCAGTCTCCAACATAAAGTCGAGTGTCTGGGTTTTCTGCAATGTATGTAGGATGTACATTTGATTGTTGGTGTGTTGCATTTGAAGAAACGTGGTCACCCAGAAGTTTAATTTTTGATCCATCAAACTCTTCTTTTTGTGAGGCTGC
Organism: uncultured Isosphaeraceae bacterium; assembly: GCA_964624985.1. Classification (GTDB taxonomy): domain Bacteria; phylum Planctomycetota; class Phycisphaerae; order Phycisphaerales; family SM1A02. The sequence goes on from CAZVAE010000166.1 coordinate 391, forward strand.
TATTCCGGTTGGCGTTCTATACCCTCCAGGTCGCTCAATGATTTTGTTTTTTTGTTCTGCCATCCCTAAAGCGTTCCAAAAATACGATCGCCAGCATCGCCCAGCCCCGGGCAAATGTAGCCGTCTTCATTAAGACAATCGTCAAGAGATGCCGTGTAAATCGAGAGTGAGGGGTGGTCATTCAGCATTCGTTCTATACCTTCTGGTGCGGCGACAAGACATACCATCTGCAGGTTGTTGCATTTGTATTCTTCACGCAAAACAGTTGCTGCATATGATGCCGAACCGCCAGTCGCAAGCATTGGATCAATCAGGAGCACTGGGCCGCTGGCAATGTCGTTAGGTACTTTGCAGTAATAAGGAACCGGTTGTTTCGTCTCTTCATTTCGATAGACTCCGATGTGGCCAACTCTCGCTTCAGGAATCATAGAGAGGATGCCGTCTGTCATACCGACGCCAGCTCTAAGAATTGGAACCAGGGTAATGGGATCTGTAAGTTTGCAACCAATCGTATGTTGAAGTGGGGTTTCGACTTCCACATCTTCGGTTTTGTATTGCCTTGAAATTTGAAAAAACATTAATCCAGAGATTTCGTTTAAGAGTCGACGGAATGTTGTGAATTCTGTTGTTTTGTTACGGATACGCGTTAATTTGTCTTGAATCACGGGGTGTTCAAAAATCTGGAGGTTTGGGTGTTTTGAGCTTTGTGTAGGCATTGTTCTCTGTGTCATCATAACAGGGCGAGTGGGTGATAGAATCCTCAACACGATGAAACGCTTTTCCGCACTATTAATCTGTTTTTTGGTGAGCTGTGACCAGGGATTCCAACATATTGATCACCGGGTCGAAGAAATGATGGCGGAAAAGAGCCATTCGTTTGGTTCAATACAGCCCGATATCATTCTAAAAAAAGAACACGAGTTCTCCGATTCGGTTGAAAACCCAAATCCGGAGACTATAAATCCATCATCAGATGAGTTGGATTTTATTCGGGCAGCGGATATTGATGCTGAAGCAGTAGCAATTGCACTCAATAATGCCGAGTCGAATCTTGCAGAAGCAAGCACACTGCTCACATTGGACAAAGTCTTGCGTTGGGCGAACTCCAATGCAAAAGCGGTTGAGTTCGCTGAATACGACTACTTGTCAACCACCCTTTCGTTGTTGGGTGAACTACACCTTTGGGGTCCCCAGTTTTCGAACACTATCTCTTCAGAACTCGATGCAAATTCAACCAACAGTCTGTTTGATACGGCTCTTGAAGTTGTCAATGATTTTGGCGTTTCTCAGAACCTGCATGATGGTGGGACTATTTCTGCTTCGGCGCTTTCTACGTTTGCAAAAGAGTTACATTCCTCAACTGGTTCTTCAACAGACACAAGTTCAAGCTCTGTGTTGGGCGTTGCTATTGAAATTCCACTGTTAGAAGGTTCTGGTGCTGTCGCTAGAGAGTCTCTTATTCAAGCTAAAAGAGACATGGTGTACGCGGCGCGCACATTTGAGCGGTTTCGTCGAACATTCTATAGAGATATTGTGAGCGATTATCTTTCGCTGGTTGTGCAAAAACAGTCACTTCATAACGCACAAATGGGAGTCGATTCACTGCAGCAACTTGCTAAGCGGCAGGCTGCGCTCTATGCATCGGGACGTGCAAGGTTATATGATTCTGCAGATGCAGAAAACCAAGCCCTCGCAGCAGTTGCAAGATTAAGCCAATCGTGGGAGCAATACCGCCTCGCTATCGATCGTTTTAAAATTAAGATCGGTTGGCCAATTGAGTCAACGGTTGATGTCATTCCAACAACACTTCCTGTCTACCCACCAGGTGTTGACGTGACGACTGCGGTGTTGCAAGCGTTGCGGTTTAGGTTGGATTTGCAAAATGAGTTCAACCGGTTGGGTGACACGAAGAGGGGCGTTGCGAACGCCATTAATGCACTATTGCCAGAAGCAACGCTATCTTTCAGCGCCTCTACTACAAGTGAAGAACGAAAGCCCGCCAAATTTACTGGTGAAGATGTTGATTATGTTGCCGGTCTTTCTATCTCACTTCCTCTGAACAAGGAAACTGAGCGAATTACAGTTCGGCAGCAACAAATACTTTTAGAGAAAGCGAAGCGATCGTACAGAGAATCTAGGGACACCATCGCTGTTGAGGTTCGCTCTGCACTGCGGAACATTGAGGTCTTTCAATTCACACTTGATTTGCAAGAACGTAATGTTGAGATTGCTCAACTTGGGCTGAACTCTATCAATGCTGATCCTGACAGGGTCTCAGTTTTAGACCAAACACGGGCCATTTCAGATTTACAAAGCGCCAAGGATGCTCGAGATAGTGCTCGTAGAGACCTAGAACTATCAATCGTAGATTACCTGTTACAAGCGGGTCAACTGCGTATATCGGCTGGAGGAGAGCTAGATTTACCAAAAGATAACCAAGGTGACACAAAGGGTTTACAATAATGGATATGCATAAAAGAGGTCTATCTACTACGGGGCTAGTTATATCGGTGGTGGTCGTCGTTATCGGTGGGCTTTGGTTTATCTTCGCTGGTGATTTGGGAAGCTCGTCCACAAAGGTTTTTTCAGGTGAACTACATGTGGTTGAAGTTGGTGATTTTGATATCACCGTACCTACGTCAGGGGAGTTGGCTGCAGAAAATCAAATTAACATTCATAACCACCTAGAATCTGGAGCCACGATCATTGAGGTTGTTAACGAGGGAACGCAAGTGAATGGGGGGGACGTATTGCTTAAACTGAATGATGAACAGATTAAAGATAACATTCGAAACACCGAGCTTAACGTAACAACTGCTCAAAACAACCTTCAGACTGCACAATCCTCCTTCGCAATTGCAGAGAAGAAAAGAGATTCTGAGTTAGCTGTAAAACAACTCGAAATAGATTTGGCTACGCTCGCCCTAAAAGCGTGGGAAGAGGGTGAGGTTGTGGCAAAGAGACAAGATTTAGAACTTGCGCTGCAAACCGCGGATAAAGATTACCAGCGACTATTAAAAAAATATGAGTCCTCTAAAGAATTGTATGAGGATAAGTTTTTGAGTAAGGATGAGTTGGATCAAGATGAGATTGCTGTTCTCAACGCTGAAGCTACTCTAAAAAAAGCACGGCTAGATATCGAGGTATATGAGAATTACACCCACAAGCAAGAGAGGCAGAAGAAGGAATCTGATTTACAACAAGCAGCTGATGAATACGAGCGTGCTGTTGAACGTCTCGCTTCAGAGCTAACCAGCTCTGAAGCCAACATTGTTGCGAAAGAAGAGCAACTATTAAACTATCAAGAGAAGTTAGAATCAGTACGAGCTCAACTGGAAAAGTGTGTTGTTCTATCACCAGCAAGTGGAATGGTTGTCTACGCATCAAGTATGGGAAGAAACAGGGAGGACAAACAGCCGCTTGAAGTGGGAAGAAATCTCTACCGAAATGAATTGCTTATGACAATTCCCGATACTTCGAACATGATTGCGCGCGTAAAAGTGAATGAGGCGCTAAGCGGATTAATCGAGCCTGGGCAAAAGGCAAATGTTGTTTGTGACGCGCTGCCTGACACGATGTATGGGGGTCGGGTGGTATCGGTCGGTGTGCTTGCAGAGAGTGGGGGGTGGAGAGATCCGAACAGGCGAGATTATACGGTTGAGATTAAGTTAGAGAACACAGTTGGCTCTTCCCTAAAGCCCTCGATGCGATGTTCTGCTGAAGTCTTTGTAGAGCAAGTTGTTGATGTATTGCACCTGCCTGTTCATGCTGTCCACCGAGAGGGTGGAGTTGTGTGGGTTTGGGTTCAAAAAGATGGCGGTTTTGCACAGCAGCCAATTGAGGTTGGGAAATTTAGCGAGTCTTACGCTTCTGTGACATCGGGCTTGCAGGCGAACG
>CAZVAE010000167.1:0-4135 GCA_964624985.1 uncultured Isosphaeraceae bacterium
CGCTGTTCGGCAAGTGCAATCCGAACTCTTGCTATTAAAAGAGGTGGTGATTTAGGGTTAATTGCACTAGCTTTAGTTGCGCTTGTCTTAGCTTCTTCAACTTCACCTATATCTAACTGCCAAAGAGCCAACTGCCAAAAAGGAGCTGCCATTTCCTTAGGCGTTCTATCAGAAGCTTCACTGAGTGATGATATCGCTTTATACAAGTCCCCCTGACGCTCTTGTACTACGGCTAGACGGTACCATCCAATAGGTTCTTCGGGTACGAGAGTTATGAGTTGTTCGTAGGTTTGTTCAGCAAACTCGTATAACTCCCCAGCTTCGTACGCCATGCCCAGCGACAAGCGGACCTCTGGGTCGCCCTTTCGGGCGTCAACTGAATCTGCATATTGCTTAAGAACGGGCGCAAGCAAGGGATCCTGGATTTGATTAGATTGAGGACGGATTGCAGGTGGACCGAAATAGGGTTTAACAACAAAATACAAGCCAATAAGGACCAGTGCGATAATGATAATTTTAATAAACCGCTTCACCGCGCGTATTGTATGATTATTCATGGAGATGGTATTATTTACGTATGGATTTTTTAACTGAAACAGAACATAAAAAACTCACTGAAGAACTTGCTGGGCTTATCGCCGAAAGACCAGTGATTTCTGACCGAATTGGCACGGCCCGCGAACTTGGCGACTTGAAAGAGAACGCCGATTATCATGCAGCCAAAGATGATCAAGCGCACAACGAACGTAAGATTAAAGATTTGGAAAAACGGCTCGCGCAGGCAACAGTAGCAGACACGGAACACGTTCCTGAAGGCGTTGTGTTCTTGGGCACCCTTGTTAAATTAAAGAATCTCACCACCGAACAAGAAGGTCTGTACATGCTTGTGGGCGAATCTTCGGGCAGTTTCGACCTAGACTACATGGAAGTAACGACTAACTCTGAACTTGGCATGTCTATTCTTAAAGCTCGTGTTGGTGAAGTGGTTGGCGTAAATCTCCCGGCTGGTCGTACCGAATTCGAAATTGTATCTATCGAAAAATAAAAGAATCTGACCCCAACACAATGACTTTTCGCTTGTTAAAGCAACAGTCACTTTAACAAACAAAAAAAGACCCTCGCTAAAGCGAGGGTCTTTTTGAAAGAAGTCACGTTAATTTGGGCTTAATTAGCACGGTCCCCAACTGCCGATTAATACAAGGAGGTCATCAACGTTTACCGCGCCACTGCCGTCGATGTCTGCATCGCAATCTGCACATGGTCCCCAAGCATCAATAAGTGCGAGGAGGTCATTGACGTCTGTAGCGCCATCACCGTTGATGTCGGTATCACAATCAGGAACATCAAGACCTTCGTTACTCCAGTAGAGACCGATTGTCTGTTGTAGATCACCAGCGCCATCATTCCACTGAACGTTGACTAAGACCTCGAATCCTTGACCTGATTCAACCGAGAAACTACCAATACGGTGGCCTAGTGCCGTCCCTTGACCAAGAGCACCTGCAGGATCATCGGGAATGATGAACCAAAGCCCGTCATTGATTACGACCCCATCAGTACCGTTGAACCCAGCGCTGTCGAACCCTAAGAGCAGTGCAGCACTAAATGCCGCATCATCGCTACCAATGGTTACATATGAATCGTAGACAAGGTCTATGCCTCCAAGTGCATCAAGTGCACGGTCGTGCGCCACATCATCACCATATACAGATTGATGAAGTGCCGCAGGAACTGCTGAACCATCAAAGAGTGCGTTTGACCACGCGTGAAGTTCTAGTGGATTGTCGTTGCCAAATACTGCTGTCATAATTGTGTTCGGATCGGTACTTGGGAAGTACAAATCGTATGTCACCATTGACTGACCGTCGCTACTTGACCACGTTCTGGACTCGTAGTTAAGCCCGTCAGCAGTCGCGCCACAAGTGATGTCATCGCAGCTGGTGTTTTCGCCATACCAACTGCCACCGCACTGCGCTTCGAGTGTAAGCGAGCAAGTTGTATCGATGCAGCAAACACCCGAAATGCAACTTGAAGTTGCACAGGTTGAGCTGTCACCGTTGTAATAACCGTTTGCAAATGAACAGTCCACTGCTGTTAGCACTTGGCAATCAGTATCAACACAGCATGCGCCTGTTGCTGCAACACATGGATTCACATCGCAGTCCGAGCCATTCCCCTGCCACTCACCATTTGCCGTGTTACAGTTTGATTCGTAAGTATAGATACAAGAACCGTTATAACAACAAGCGCCTTGAGGTGCTTGGTTTTCACATGTAAGGCAACTGCCCCAGTTGTCGGCATAGGAGCCAATTTGAGCTTCTGTCGCTGCAATGAACAAGTTCGCGCATTGAATAGAAGGGTACATCGTGTTATACGACGGGCTATTTTGGTGTTCAGCACCCCAGTTGTGACCTAGTTCGTGCGCTGAAAGGTCCGTCGCACAACCAAAACTTCCACAACAATCTGATTCAACTAAACCATACGCTGAATTTAGGTAACAAACAACACCAAGGTATGCGATACCAATAGTACCGTTCTGGATACTTTTTCCTGTAAACAAATGCGCAACATCACGAGTAATCGAACCTTGGTTTGCATTCCACTCGTTTTGAAATTGACCCAAGAATGTTTCAGCATTCGAAGATGTGTAAGGATCGCTTGAGCTTGAACGAACAATAATCGTTGTGATTTCGTGTGTTAAATTCACTTCACTCTCGTATTGAACATTCAAACTGTTAATCACGGATTCGATTCGAGATTCAGTATTTGAGCCCCAGTCCTGATAATATTCGTAGTCAGTATCTACACCCAGCTGCGCTGTGCAGATTACCGTGCCTCGCGTCGCAGTAGTTGCTTCATAGTTTGCGAGCATACCGAGTACATCATCAACGTGCCAGTGTGAATCAGTCGCACACAGACCACCTGAAGCGATAATATCATGCGAGTAATAAATTGCGTAAACGTCGTCTGCTACGCCATCTAGTTTTTCACCCATTGGCTCAATCCAAATTTCTTCATCATTGCCAAGGTTGATTCTTGCGTAAAGTCCATCTTCCATAAGTGAACCCGCTGCAATACTTCCGCCCATTTCAGTAATTGAACCACGGAGCGTTCGCATGGGTGCTGGTGGCACTTGATACAAATCACCATTGTCGTCTTGCATGAACACTTTGTAATCTTCAGACCGAACCGTCTTTGGCTCAAGGTCTAATGTGTAGGTATTATCACCGATTGGAATTTGTACGCGGATTGGTTGACCAGGAGTATCACTAATTCGAAGCGTTGTGTTCCAACTCGACTCAAGATTCAGTTCTGTATTAATCGCCTTATCAAGGCGACTCTCATTAGATTGATCGATAGTATGTGCCATTGCCGACGATGCGAATAAAATTGAAAGGCATGTTGCAATATATGTGCGAGGGGCGGTGAATTGAATCGTCATAAAACTCTCTCCTACTGGTAAAAATAGCGACCCCACCATGGAGTCATCAACACACTATTCGTGCATTTAAAGCCAATGGTTGCGGATGTTTCGCCACAACCTACGATACATACCCCTGAATTCTACAAGAGTACTGATTATTCGGGGAAATACCAGTTTTAATTAACCAAAAACAGCATTTTTTCGGGGTTTGCCTCAACTCAGATTATGAAATTTAATTAAAAATTCACACTGGGTAGTTTGAGCGGTGAATCCAAGGATATTGAGGTTTCCTTTCGTTTATTGAGGTCAGAGGTATGCTCTGTTGTCTGCATAACTGATAATGACGGAAACACCTACATTATGATTGAATGAGATGACTTTGGCGATAGTCATGGTGGCAACAGTTGTGATTGCAATTTCGCTGACTCAACCACAAAGACAAATCGATGTGGTGTTGGGTGTAACATGGTTGAACTAGCCAATCACCAAACCTGTCCATCAGATATTAATGAGGACGGCATAGTCGATGTTGATGATCTGATGTTTTTTATTGGCGTATGGGGCGCTTGCACGTAAAAGCTTCCATACATATATAAGGTTTATAAATCTTGTAGATCACCCCCTTGACCATGGGCGAGTCCATGCTAAAATCTCCTTTCCCAATTGGGGCGGTAGCTCAATTGGTTAGAGTACCGGCCTGTCGAGCCGGAT
>CAZVAE010000168.1:0-2909 GCA_964624985.1 uncultured Isosphaeraceae bacterium
AAACATCACACACACTTTTGCAATTCCAATCATGGGAGGGGCTGTCACGCTCGCACTCTACGCATTGCTCGTCAGTTCAATTCCACTTCAGAAGAGAAAGACCATTGATAAATATTTCGCTGCTGCAGCGATCTCCTGTTACTACTGGTACCGCATTCCGTGGCTTCTCGGGTTTAGTCAATTCGATGGCAACGGTATGATTGTTGATTTATCCGCCACAATTCCTCAGACTGTCGTAGATGTTTTACCTTATTGCACAACAGCCTTTTGGGTCTGGTGGATTGCACTCAAAAGAAATGGGCTGCGATCCTGGATGCACCGACCACCTGAAGAAGAGGGCAATGTCGGCACTGTTGACCTAACAATTTCTGCATAATCGGGGTAGTATGAAACTATGCCACTCTCTCGCAGATCCTTTTTAGCAGCAACTGCACTCGTTGCGACAACTACAAAACTTGCCAAAGCAGATTCTTCTTTTCCCGTTCGATATGCTGCGAATGTAGAGATGTGGTGGAGAAAACTTCCATTTATAGATCGCATTCACGCTGCAGCAGACGCTGGTTTTGATGCAATTGAGTTCTGGCCATGGCAAGGAAAAGACATTCCAGCCATCGCGTCCGCGTGCAAAGAACGCGGCGTTGAAATTGCACAATTCACTGCTTGGGGCTTTTCCCCTGGGATGAACAATCCGAAGAACCATGAAGCTTTCGTGAAAGAAATAGAGACCAGTTGTAAGATTGCACACAGACTTGGTTGCAAACGTATGACCGTTGTGTGTGGGAATGACCAAAAGGGTATGACGCAAGAGGAAATGCACAAAAACATAATCACAGGTCTCAAACTTGCTGCTCCAATTGCGGAGCGTGAACAAGTCATGCTCATTATTGAACCAATGAATATTCGAGTTGACCATCCCGGTCATTGTTTATATGGAAGCAAAGATGCTGTACGCATTTGCAGAGAAGTTGATTCACCAATGGTAAAAATCAACTGGGATCTTTATCACATGCAAATTAGTGAAGGTGATCTTTGTGGGCATCTCCGTGATGGATTCGACCAAGTTGGTTATGTGCAAATCGCAGACCATCCCGGAAGGCATGAGCCCGGAACAGGCGAAATATTCTACCCACGAGTGTATGCAGAACTACAAGAACTTGGATATACCGGTCCAATTGGACTTGAATGCTCTCCACTTGAGGGTGAAAGTGCAGCGATCGAGCGTTTACGATACCAATCAGAAGACGCGCAATGAAAAAGCGGGGTCGGCTAAGAGCCAACCCCGCATACACCCTGCCAAGGGAGTGAAATTATTTAGATGCAACCATCGCGTCTGTTGATTGTTCTTCATCTGCAGTATCTATATTCGCTGACTTCCAATTTTCTTTCGCTTGGTTCAACGTTGCTCGTGTACTTCGATAAGAATCTCGTTCTTCTCGTTGCTCTTCAGCCGCTAACTGCATTTCAACGCGAGCCTGCTTGTAGTTATCGTATGCTTGTTGGTACTTCTTTGAACCTCGAGGATACTTGCGAGCAGCTGCAGTAAATGAACGTTTTGCTTTCATCCATGCTCGTTTTGCTGCTCGGTAAGTACTCGCAGAACTTTTGTTAGATGAGCTTCGGAATGCAACTGTTGGTTGAGACTCTTGTACTGCACCAACGAATCGAGATTGTTGTAGAGTTTGAGCAGTTTGGAACATACTTGACTCGGAATCCTTGGCGCTTTCCTCTGATTCTGTTTCAGAATCAGTTTCAGCATCTTGAGCGTCTGCCAAGCGTTGCGCTGCTTCTGCCGCTGCAGTATCAACAACTGTTTTCATCGCAGTTAGGAATTCTAAATCTGTGTGATCAATTTCATCCCACTTAGCTTTACGTTCTTCCATGCTTAACTCAGACCAGTTTTCTGTGTAGTATTTTGCATAGATGTATGCATCCCACATTGAAACTCCAGATACTCGATGCTCCATTCCATTGTCATCTGTCCAGACCGCGTCTAGTGATGGTTGAACTTGATCACGGATGAATTCCTCAACTGTGTGGTAATTTCTATAACCAGAAGAGTTTTCTTTGAATCGTGGGAATGTTTGTGCATACACGGGAACTTCGCCGTTGACCATTTTGATCGCACGTTCGATATGGCGTTGTATCCGCTCGGAATCGTTTGAACCAACATTGTTTTCATACACCTCAGGAAATATTGCTGTGCAGGCATCAAGTAGTCGTTGGATTGAAGCTGTAGATATCTCAGGATTTGTGTGTGATTTTTTAGGTAAACCCCAAAATCCTATCTTTGCATTCGGTCGAAGCGATTGAGCGTACTCAAGACCTTCAAGATAAAAATTAAGTGCAACATCTACGACTGCTTGATTTTGTGAATCAAGCATCGGCCACCATTCGCCTTCAAGATCAAGACAGATTGGGCCGTCATAATCAGCTGGCACTGATACGTCCAACCACGCTGCGAAATTTTCTTTATCTTCTTCAGTGAACTCTCCATCTTCATCCCAGTCGAAAGCACCATACGCCATCGGAAGTACATCTATATTGTTTTCTGCAGTCCAAGCTTTCGTATACTCGCCTTGGTTGTATTCGATTGCGGTGTGCCAACGATCATAACCACCTCGGTTGAGGTGTTCGGTGAGTTGATCATAGTAAATGCCGTCAAGAAGAACTGGCGCTTGTCCTTGCCAACTCATATCACGATTTTCGTCCCGCATTGGTGCTGGGTTTTGTTCAACTAACTCTTCTGTTTCTTCAGGTTCCCAATTAGGAACAGGACCCCATTGACTCATGAGTTCCATAAGGTCTGCCATATCAGTAAGTTGATCTTCATTTAGGTCCGTAGGGCAAACATCATCACAAGGTGTATTGAGTTTGCCGACAAGGTGAACGAGGTCGATTGCATCGACACT
>CAZVAE010000168.1:2919-4118 GCA_964624985.1 uncultured Isosphaeraceae bacterium
GTCGTTGTTAAAGGCAGCGATTGGGGAAGCGGAAGCAAAGGAAACGGTGAGGGATGTGGCGATCATGGCCATCATCAAAGGCAGGGTTGTCATTACGAGCTCCAGGGTGAGGGGTGAATTTCATGGTTGAGAACATCTCAACAGGTGCACCTCGTAGTATTCAGGAAGGCGTTTGTGAACTGGTATTTGAAAAAAAACCACAAATGGCCTTTTTAAAGCTGTAAACCCGCTTTTAATCTCTATTTTTTTATTAATTATTCCCCTGCATCATCTGAATCTAGGGCTAATCCGCGGATTTTTCCTTATTTTCAGATGCCTTAGCAACCAATATTGGTGCCACGTATAGCTATCGGGAATATTAATCTGCCGTATTCATTCAGAAGCAATCGGATTGACTCAAGATTCCTCCTTTTCGGAATACTCCAAGGATGAGAGTCATTCCTACTGGTGGATTCCTCTAGCATTGATATCATCCTCATTGCAGGAGAACAACGATATGCATATCCAAGTCGCAGCGTTACTTTTAACAACCACACTCATTACCGGATGTAGCTCCGTGGGGAGTGTGAGTCAGAATCAAACTGCTTCAAAAATTGTCAGTCAGGTTCACCCAAACCATGTAAAGCACCCTGATATGGAATCTTTAAACGCATCTTTTAATGAAGACAGTACTTCTTCAACCTTTTCAGGTTCAGTTGTTGAGCTTTCTGGAGAAATCATCTCGTTTGCATCTACAGAAGATGGTCTCTACACCGTCACGATAAGTGATGGCGAGACGAACGTCTTATGTGTATTTGACGACGACATTGCGGATAAGTTAGGGACAGACCGTGATGTGCACAATGGAGCAACAATTACAGTGCAGGGACAGTGCTACGCTTCTGGGTTATTCTCAGCAAGTGCATTTACGCTCGATGGTTGCAAAATTGTCTCAAACTAACACTCTAACAAAAGACAATCAAAGTCTAACGTGCCGCCTCTGTGGTCAAACGCAGGTCGTACCCGACATACCGTATGGTTGGAAAGCGACCTGTGCTCGATGTCACGCGAACCTAATTCAACATACTCCACGCGGTATTCAACGAACAATGGCGTATTCACTCTCTGCACTCATTCTGTTCATCCCTGCAAATACACTTCCAATCGTTTCGATGAATCGTTTTGGGTTTCAAAGTGAAAGCACAATATGGCAAGGAGTT
>CAZVAE010000169.1:0-4118 GCA_964624985.1 uncultured Isosphaeraceae bacterium
TGTTTGGACAAGTCCGTTTCTAGTTACCTTGATTCTGGGAATTGTTGAATGGCATCCCATTGTGAAAGATCAATCACGATTGAGGAAGGATATGCTGTCCCCCACGGTATACGAGGTAGTGGAGAAGATTCTGATTTTTGACCAGATTCACAGTAGAGAACTGTCGAAAAGGCAAGTTCGTCATTGTCGATCCAATGAAGAGGAACATCGACTTCTGCCTTCCAACCCTACTCTGTGATTGTGAGGTCTTTGGGCAAGAGCTCAACCGTTGAATCTGATTGAGCGTGGTAAAAGACAATTTTCGCAGGTGATTGAGTGTGTAAAGATCTTGCAGCGCCTGATGAGACAAAAAACTCCCACTTGCCGAATATCTTACGAACTTGGACAATCGTTTGAAGTTTGCTTGGAATACGATTCGGCGCATGTCTTCTGACACTTTGTAGGGTCCATGTAGGATAGAGAGGGGGAAGTTGAACAGCAGGAGGTTGTGCGACAACAACATCGGGAACAATTGGCAACCCAAAAACATGGTTGCCCATTTGGAGATCTAGCCATTGGATGCTCAACTCATCTGTAGTTGGGCCAAACATTGAAAGATCCTTTGTAACATTTCTTCGAATAGGAATCCGCATTGTCTCTCTCGGATTAAGTTCAACTGCGATGGGAATGTCATTCCCTTCTCTCCATCGAATCGCACTCAGCATCGATTCCAAAGTTGGATTGACTACGGTTAGGACCACTTCTTCGCCGTAGACTTGTTCAAGCCAATAAATAAACGATTGCTGCTCTTCACACCAAGTTAGTGCAAGCGACACAAGTTCGTCCGGCGACAAACTTGTGTCAAGTAGCGTAGATAACAAGTTCAATTCAGTTCCTGTTACCCAACACGCAAACTCTGTATCTCCATCGAGTCCTGTGTTTGTAAGTAGGTCTCTGCACGACGCGGCGACACCACGACTATGTGTAGCAAGATTGTTTAGCGCCACTCTCCATATTTGTGCTCCTCGCATTGCTGCAAGAGTTTGCACTGAACCCTCATTTGCAAGTGGAAATGGCGATACTCCCCTACGAGATGCAAGAAGCGCAACTCGCCAATATTCCAATGGATTGTCAAGCGAAGTCGCATCGTGCATGCTTTGATCTATTATTTTTGAGGTGTTGGTTGCTGCTAGGTTTAGCGAGGGAAGTGCTGAAGGCAATTCAACCCAAATGGGATCTATCCGAATAGACCCGACTGTTACTGTACCAACCCACCCCTCTGGCATTTGTGCTAAAAGTACTGGTCCACTTGATGCATCTTTCGGATGGATTTGAGATGTATCATCTTCGACATTCACTGGACGAATAGAATATAAACTGTCCGACCAGCGAAGTTGATGCTTTTTGTTTTGTTCAATCCAGCCGATCTGACCAATGATCGTTGTCCCATCATCCAACAAAACATCACATGTAGAAGGCCAATTATCTCCAGGAGAAGTTGAATACAACGGAACCATCAACACACCACCCCGTGCAGTGATAGGCGAAGTGTTCGTGGCATGAATGGAATCTATTGGAACTGCGAAAGCAACTCGGGCTAATCCGAATACAAGAATGAACAGTACATACTTCATGAAAGAGTAGGAGAATCGTTTCTCGTTTTACGAATAATTGCGACTGTTTCATCAGTCGCAAAATCCAGATTGTCATTGACGATGAAATAGTCGTATGCTCCACTCTCCTGAGCAAGCGAGATTTCTCTTTTTGCTTCTAAAAATCGTCGCTGGATTGATTCTTCATCTTCTCTGCCACGCATTTCTAGCCGTTTTAACAATTCATCTTCACTTGGTGGAAGAATGAATATTCGCACAGATTCGGGCATATTCTCTCGGACCTGTATCCCACCCTGTACATCGATATCGAGCAGCACAATTTTTCCTGCGACTAAAGCATCAACGACGGGTTTGCGAAGAGTTCCATATTTATGGCAACCAAACACTTCCGCATGTTCTAAAAATTCCTTGGCTTCAATTTTGCTTGCGAATTCTTCATCTGAGATAAAGTAATAATCCTCGCCATTTACTTCGGTTGAACTTTTGGGACGAGTTGTTGCAGACACACTAAACTCGGCATTGAATTCTTCTCGAACTCGATGAACTATTGTTGTTTTACCAACACCAGATGGACCCGAAATGACAACCAACAAACCTCGTTCTTCCTCAGACATAGAGCCATTGTACCACTGGTGCCTTTCGTCATACACCTTGAAGCAGTGGTACAATAGTCGGAATGTCCTTACCCAGAATTGCCATCGTCGGACGTCCCAATGTTGGAAAATCGAGTCTGCTTAATCGCCTTGCGAAGAAGCGGGTATCTATTGTTGATCCTACACCCGGAGTTACACGTGACCGAGTAAGTGTCGTCTTGGACATTGAACCACCATCAATAACTCCAAAAGGGACAGAATCTCGGCTCGCAGAAGTGCACGATACAGGTGGTTGGGGCGTGTACGTTGTTGATGGCGAACATGTGGATGATGCTGGAAATGACCTTCGAGATTTGACATCCGACATTGAATTTCAGATAAGAGAAGCAATGAGCAACTCTGACCTGATCCTCTTCCTTGTTGATGCTCAAACTGGAATCACTCCTCTTGATCAAACAGTTGCAGAGATGTTAAGACGTTCTGGGGAAGCAGAAAACATAATTGTCGTTGCGAATAAGGTGGATTCTCGAACGTGGGAATCACATGGGTATGAGGCAGCGGCGTTAGGTCTTGGAGAATCAGTTTGTGTTTCTTCAACAAGTGGGCATGGGATTCAATTCCTCACAAATCGGATTTGGGAAAAACTAGAGGGCTTGTCTGGCGAACGAGCAGAAGACTCGAATATGAAACTCGCCATCGTTGGAAAAAGAAATGCAGGCAAATCATCGTTAACAAATGCTCTTGCTGGTGAGAACAGAGTGATTGTTTCAGAGATTGCAGGTACAACTCGAGATTCTGTGGACGTACAATTTGAAATCGAGGGGAACACTTTTACAGCAATTGATACAGCAGGTGTCCGAAAACAGAAAAGTTTTTCGGATGATATTGAATATTACGCCTACCGGAGAATGCTTCAATCGATCCGTCGTTCTGATGTTACCCTTCTGCTAATTGATGCAACCGACCGAATTTCTCAGGTCGATAAAAAATTGGCAATGGAGTTACAACGACAGTTTAAACCAACAGTCATCGTTGTCAATAAATGGGACCTCGTTGATGACTCTGTCGCTCCTGAAGAGTTCCTCGACTACATCACGAAGGAGTTACGAGGATTAGATTTTGCCCCGATTGTATTCATAAGTGCTGAAGAGAAAGAAGGCATTAACGACGCTGTTTCGATGGCGTTTAATCTAAAAGCGCAGTCAGAACACCGAGAAACGACAGGCACATTAAATGGTGTTGTTAAATCAATCCTAAAAGAGCGGGGACCATCTTCAAGATTGGGTACGGTTGCAAAATTGTTATATGTTTCACAGATTTCAGTCAAACCACCAACAATTGCGATGGTCGTCAATGACACATCACTCTTTGAGGGCCAGTATGAACGTTATTTGATGAACCGCTTACGAGAAGAATTACCATTTAGTGAGATTCCAATTCGCTTGATTTTTACCAAGAGAAAGCGAAAATCACTACACGACCTAAAATATGGCGAAAAAAACGATACAATGACCGAGCAATCGCGTACAAACCCTTCACTCGGTCAGGAGGTTGAAGGCGCTGAAACTTTGCCTGACGACATTGAACTGATTGATGAAAACCCCATGTAGGGTTCTCTTTTTTCAATCTCTTGTAACGCGACTGCTTAACCAATATGACAATTGTCCCACTTCCTGTCTTCGAAGAAGATGCCGATCCATCAAGGCGTGATGCATTAACCTTAGAAGAACAACTCGAAAGAATCGAAGAGCCAGAAACGCTTGTTGTGCGTTTTGGCTCAATGAAGATGATAGGGGAGTACAAACAAGCAGGCGGAATTAAAGCGGGGTGTGGTTCGAAACTTGTTGCTCGTACACATCGTGGCACAGAACTCGTTGATTTGTTAACAACTACGAGTGCAAATTCAGGCTGCTCAAAATCCATAAGCAGATCC
>CAZVAE010000170.1:0-4098 GCA_964624985.1 uncultured Isosphaeraceae bacterium
ACAACTCGTTGAACTAGTTGAAGAATTGCTGGGTCGTGAGTCACTATTATGACGGTTCTGCCCGTCATATGGTCAAGTACGGCTTTGATTATTTGTTTTGCAGCAGATGCTTCAATAGAAGCGGTAATCTCATCAATGATGAGCGTTTGTGGGCTTCTTACAAGTGCACGTGCTAAATTTATCCGTTGCTTTTGTCCATGCGATAGGTCAACTCCTTGACTTCCGATACGTGTTTCATACCCGTTGGGTAACCTTTCAATGACTTGATGTGCACCGGTTAACTTACAAGCAGTAATGATATCTTGAGTAGTCGCGGAAGGTCTCGCGTATTGAAGGTTGTCTAAGATTGTTGAATTGAACAAAAAAGCATCTTGGAATGCGACGCCGAACATCCCACGTACATCATGAAGACGCATGTCACGAATATCATGACCTCCGATTGTAATCGTGCCCGAAGTTGGGTCGTTAAATCGAGGCATAAGACTGATAAGTGTACTTTTGCCTCCGCCGCTTGGTCCTGTGATTGCAATGTGTTCTCCAGCATCGATGCAAAGAGAAACATTGTCGAGAACTTTAGTATTCTCATCAAAAACAAACGAAACATCATGAAACTCAATAGGACCCACGAGATGTATTGTTTGTGTTCGAGTACGCATGTCGTACACAATTTCGTCTAATGGTTCATCGAGCATGTCAAGAACTCTATCAACACTTGCAGACGTCCTCGAAAAATGTCCTGTACCGCTAATGATTTCTAGCACGGCTGGATACAACATACGCACATACCAGAAAAACATAAGGAATAAACCAATAGACATCACGCCCGTATAGACTTCCCAAGCTCCGTATGCAAGGAGTAACACTGTTCCTGCTCCAACAAGCAAATCTGCAATAACTTTTTGCGCAAATTGAAACCGTTGAGTTTTTATCTGAACATCTCGCCCCGCACGAATAGTCTTTAAAAACGAATCCGACTCTCGTTTCTCAGCTGAAAAACCTTTTACGACTTGTGCTCCCATAAATGTTTCAACTAGACTTCCGTGAGCTTCTGCTAAATGTTCTTGTGCTCGGTGATGGCTATCTCGAATAGGGCTAAAAAATCGTTTGTACGTCCAAAGGTGAAGTGGAAGAACAATAGTACTTGCAAGTGCAAGTTTCCAGTTCACGACGTACAGAATAATCAGGATGATTTGAAATTCGATGGCATATCGAAGAAGTGTTGGCAGTTTATCTTGGATAAACATTTGGATGCGAAATGTGTCATCCATCACTCTGGAACTTACTTTTCCAGGTTGATTTGCTTTGTAGAAATCAAGACCAAGTTGTTGCATGTGATCGAAGAGACGTTGCCGTAAGTCGAAACAAACATGTTCACTCACTCGAACTGACAGCATTCTGCTTATAAAAAAAAGCACGTTGCGCATCACATAGATTGCACAAAGTGAGAGAAGGATAATGAAGAGTAACTCCCAGCCACCATTTTGGCTGGCTAGAGCAGGGAAGATATCATCAACCAGAATGGCCAGTGCCCAAGGGAGCACCATATCTGCCAATGCCAGCAATCCAACGAGGACAACAATAATGGTGAGTTCACCGCTCCACGGGCGAACCAATTGTCCAAAACTTCTAAGACCCTTACGTTCTGTGTAGGCAGACATAAAGGGTTATCGTATCAGGTGAACTGGTAGAAACCTAGGTTATTCGCCGCTACCAGCCCTCATGTTGCCAAAATAGGGCTTTCCACCAACCCATACTTTTTTCGCATCAACAATAAAATTCCCATTCGCATTGACATCGTGCACGTTGCCCTCGACAACAACATATTTGAGTACGTCTAAACCACTGTCTCCTTCAACTGAAAAAGGGTAGACATCCCCCTTCTCATCAAGAAAACGAACGGTGCCAAGCCCAGCTTTGATGAGTTCAGAATCTTCGCAACAATAATCCTCGGGTGTACTGCAGTGATCCTTGTCGTCGCTCATCACTTCGCAAGAGCGTAGCGCAGGATCTGCCACAATCATCATTGAAAGTGTTGGAACAAATGAGTTGTGTTTGCGACCACCTATCCGTGCGAGGAACGTCACATCGTCACCTTTTCTTGCTGTTTTTTTTACAGCAACTAAATCTTGTACGTTAGCGGGTCTTTCGGTTGTGAAAAATGAAGAAGGCAATGTTGCCGAATCATTTGTTTGTGGTTTGTTGTGCTCAGGTGTTCCGCCACATCCGATGAGAGCGAATGCGAGGATTGTTGTGGTTAATAATTTCATTTGATTTCCTTTAAGTTATTCTGAAGCACGTAGGGCTTCTGGGATTGGTAAACGTAAACAGCGGAGTGCAGGTGCAATTGCACCAATGACACCAATGAGCAACCCGGATGCAATTCCAAGAGCAACTATTCCCTGCGTCATTGAAAGTGTGAAAGTTCCCATGGAAAAACGAACAGTAAATCCATCAAGGACGAAAAGTGAAACAGCGCACGCAATGATTGCACCAACGGATGCAGACAGTACAGACTCTTGTACGAGTGACCAAGCAATAGCGCCTCGCTTGTAACCGAGTGTTTGCAGAGTTCCAACTTCCCGTACGCGACTTGCAAAGGCAGCATAGGTTGAATTAAACCCGCCAAGCATTCCACCCACAGCGATCATGATGCACGTAATGACGACCATCAGTTCGATTGGTTTGTAGAAGTTTGCAAGTGCAGCGAAGTATTCATCTTCAGAGATTGCAACAAGTTCTAAATCAATTCTGCTGGCAGCAAACATATCAAGGTCGCTCGGTTTTGCGTCATCAAGGGAGACAATGACACATGAAAGCGTGTCTCTTTGGCTTGTAATTAGTAAGTCGGTAAGAGAAGTCCAAATCTCACCTTCAACGATTCCTCCGTCGCCAGTAAAGATACCAGAGACGGTGTAAGCATCATCATCAAGCATAATCTGAGCACCTATAGCATCACTCTCGCTTTCATATCCAAGTGTTCGAGCAGCGAGTTTGCCGACAATCATTTCATTTCGTCCATTTCGAGGAGCAAGACCGTGTGTAATCTGTACTTGGTCGTGCACCAAGAAGGCTTCAGGACGAACACCCCGAATCAACACAAGGCGATCTTCCCCATCGACGTCAAGTGGCATTTGGATATGAACCTCTGGTGATACTCCTTCGATACCTGCGCGAGAACGAAAACCATCGATACTACCTAAGACAATTCCTGCAGTGTGGATGCTGAGTTCACTTCGTTCGACACTCTCAACACTACCGGCACCAAGAAGCATGATGTTCTGTTTAGCTCCACTTACTGCAAGTGTCGCTTGCATGCCAACCATAAATGAACCCGCAATCATGATAAGCAAGACTACAAGTGCGCTGCCAAAAACTGTAAGTGCAAGTCGCATTGGCGATCGTCCAAGGTTTCGAGTTGCGTATTCAAAAGGTAATAAGTTCATATGTACTCCTTTAAACCGCCCTGAAACAAGTTGCGATGTCAGTTCGTGCAAGACGTAGTGCTGGTAGCAGTGCTGCGAATAATCCAAGACCAAGTGCAAGAGCAACGCCCAAAATTGCTGCCATTGGACCTGTTGCCATTTCTATGTTCACGCCTTCCATTGTCATTGTGAATTGCCCGAGTTGGACCATGACAAAAGCAGCAACACCGCCCAGAATTCCACCGATAAGTGCAATTGAAGCACCTTCTAGAAGTACCATCCACCCAATCAACCAACCGGTGTAGCCAAGTGTTTGCAGGACGGCATGGTCACGAACTCGATCACGCATGGACAGAACAACAGCATTTGCAACAAGTGCAAAGACTGCGGCAAGTGCACCCCACGCAAGAATGCCTGCGACTTCCACGAGATGTACGATGTCACGTGCTGCTCGGCCGACGAATGCCTTCTCGGGGAAGGTTGACGTTGGATGTTCGTCATGTGCGAATACTTCATCTATCGATGCAGCAACGAGGTCGAGTTCGTTTGCATGGTCTACCTGTACGTTGAATTGGGTCACAATTGTTCCCGTACCACCTTTACGAGCAGCTTCTTGCAGGAAGGGGAGTTGAACGATGGCTACATTTTTATCCTGCGCTTGGTCAGTCTCTTGGAT
>CAZVAE010000171.1:0-4088 GCA_964624985.1 uncultured Isosphaeraceae bacterium
AGCTAACTCTGTGTTGATCGTATCGTTGACTGATGCCATCACCTCTTGGAGAATCAACTTTTTCAAAATGTCGTTTGCTTTCACGCCAGTTGCTGCAGATAACTCTTTGATTGAAATTGGTTCTGAGACTTGAACTTTTCCGCCAGTTTGTTTTAGAGTCTTTGCTTTTTCAGCGGGTTTATCAGTTCGCTTTTGACTATCTCTGCGTGCTTGCCTAAAGAAACCGCCACTTCTGCGTAGACGGTTTTCTCGCTCAAGTAAATCTTGTTTACGCCAGTTGGAGTCGCTTCTATCTTGTGTTGGGGCTGGGTTTCTTGATCCCCGTTCTCCCTGACGACTGCCTGTTTGGGCAGATGAGCGACGTTTGTTCCTTCTTGAACCCCTTCCAGAATCTTGTTCTGGAGGTGGAACTTGTTGAGGTATCCCAACCCCAGAACCACCACGAGGACCTGAAGGAGGTTGACGTTTCTGCGGTTTCGGTTTTGGCTCAGGTTCGGGCTGTTCTATTCGGATGACTCGAGGGCCGGACATCTTTGCTTTCGTAGGTGCTTCCATCTTCCTGCCAGCCGGAGATACAGATTCACCTGCTCCCTCTTCAGTTGAGTCACTTTTCGTATCAACCCCTTTTTTCGTCGTTTTCTTTTTGGTCTTCTTCTTCGTTTTCTTCTTTGCGCGTGCCTTCGCTTTTGTCACATTAACTTTTTCAGCAGTCTCAACTGCGGAAGAAGATTTTTCTTCTTCTTCACTGAACCACTCAATTATTGTTGCTTCAAGTCCAGCAGATACTGCTGACATATGACCTGTGATGTCAGGAATGCCTTCACTACTACACTTTTCGATGATGTCTTTTGAACCGACACCTATCTTTTTAGCGATATGGTGAACTCGAGTTTTCACTGCTTTTTTAGCCACGTGTATTCTCCAAGATTAATCAATGATTAATCGTTACTTTCCTCTGCTACAGGTTCTGGTTCTTCTGAAACTTCAACAACATCGGGTTCCACTACTTCTTCAACACTGTTTGTTTCTGCTTCTACAGTTTCGTCTGTAGGTAAATCAAGGATCGAATCAGCAACAGCTTCTGTTTCAGAATCTATTTCAACATCAAGGACAGCAGCTGCAGCAGCTTCCTCTTCAAGACGGAGCGCTTCTTCTGCTGCTTTCGCTTCTTCTTGTTCAATCGTCACTTCTTTTGATCGAATAATTGAACGCTCAATACATCGGTCAGCGGTCTGTTTTGGGAATTCCAAATCTTCTTCAAGAACATTTCGTCCGATCTCCTCAACATCAAAAATGCTAATGATTCCCATTGCTGCCATTCGATCAAGCATCTCTTCTGATACTCCATCAATTGGCTTGAGTGCATCCCACAAGATTTCCAGTCCCTTTTGGTACTCTTCAGGTGTAAGGATGTCAATATCCCAACCCGTTAAACGTGCTGCTAAACGAACGTTTTGACCACGTCTTCCAATTGCAAGGGAAAGTTGGTCATCTCGGACAATAATAGTTGCTCGACCTAACTCAAAACATAAGCTAACTTCATCAACCTCTGCTGGCTTCAGTGCGTTAGAGATAAGGACTTGGCTTGATTCGTTCCAACGAACGATGTCTATTTTTTCTCCACCAAGTTCCTCAACGATGTTTCGAATTCTGCTCCCTCTTACGCCAACACACGCGCCCACAGGATCTACTTTTGAATCATTCGATGTCACTGCAATCTTCGTTCTAAATCCTGGCTCACGAGACATCGCATGAATTTCAATAACGTGTTCTTGGACTTCTGGAACTTCCGCTTCAAAAAGACGACGGATAAAATCTGGATGACTTCTTGAGAGAACAATCTTGACTTGGCTACCTGTGTCACGCACATCTAAAATAAAGCACCGAACTCTGTCCCCTGGTCGGAACTGTTCTCCCGGAATCTGCTCTGACCGTGGCATGAAACCCTCTACTCTTCCGAGTTTATCGAGTTGAACGATAAGTGAACCGCCTTCATATCGGCTACACACACCCGTTGTAAGTTCGCCTGCTTTATCTATGTATTCATCAAAAATACCCGACCGTTCATCTTCACGGAATCGTTGAATCATGACTTGTTTTGCTGTCTGCGCCGGAATTCTTCCAAGTTCCTCTAAAGGAATCTCAACAGCACCCCCATCAAGGTGGCGCCAAATTCGAATTTCGCCTGAAAGAATATCCATATTGCATGAAAACTCTTCAGTATCTAATGAATTGAAATGTTTTCGAGCTGCGCTAACCATCGCCTGTTCTAGGTCAGCAATAATGACTGCCTTTTCTATCTTTCGCTGCTTTGCGATGGTATCGATGATTTCAATTGTTTCTTTATTCATTTGCTTCTCAGTTCTAGTTGTATTGTTGGGTTGTTAGGTTGTTGAATTGTTAGAAATAAAAAAGGAACGCTAGGCGTTCCCGTGACCCAACCGCATATTGGGTTGGCAGTGCAAGTGCACGATTCATGATGTAAGCAACATACTTACATCACGACTGAACCTCCTTGGCGAGGGTTCAGTGCCACGGGATGACCGCAATTAGCAGTCATAACTGATTACTAGTTGTAAGGATCCTAGGTGGATCATTACGACACTCCTCTTAAAACGTGTGCTATCTACGCTGATATCACTGGGGAAACGGTACAGGGTATTCATTTGAAGCTAAGAACGCAACTCGCCCCAATCGCGTAGTATGCCCAGATTCCAAATGAAATCTCTAAAAACTCTATTTTTAGGTCTTATATGGCTCTTTGTCTCCTCCGTTGCGTTCTCAAAGCCGGGTAATTTTCACGATTCTAGAGATAAAGTAACGGTTTCGGTCGAAGTAGCACCAAAAGCTGTCACGCCAGGGGGTGATGCCATTTTAGCCGTCATCCTGAGCCATGACGAAGATTGGCATTCGCACACCAACGATCCTCAAGTACCAGAAGCACTTGGAGATGCTGAAGATTACTACGCAACATCACTCCATTTTGAACTTCCGGATGGATCTCCAATTGAGTTACACGAAGGGTATACCCAGTGGCCAGAGACGCACATTGTGCAAGTTGGCTTCCTTGGGGAACCTGTTGATTATGGTGTCTTTCATGGAAAAGCCATCATCTATGTTCCTATTACAATCAGTGCAGACGCAACATTTGGCGAAGCGAGTTTTATTGTCAGGCCAGTTTTTCAAACGTGTGATGACCTTTCCTGCTTACAACCCACGCCAACTCCAGACATGGGTTCGATGTGGGATTCATACGGGATCACAGTTCATGTTCAAATCGTAGACCCAACAAATGCAGAAGCATCACTTCCATCGGAAACATTTTCTAACTTTGATAGTTCTGTGTTTTCAAAGATACACGCTGGAATCGAAGCACCTGCCAATACCACTATTGATTTTGATGCATTTGGAGTTACATTTTCATTGAGTACAGATGGTACTTGGGCATTTTTATTGCTCTTGCTCGTTGCTGCATGTGGCGGCTTTCTTTTGAATTTAACGCCATGCGTGCTTCCAGTCATTCCAATTAAAATCATGGGGCTTAGCGCACATGCCGGCAACAGAAGAAGGACGTTCATCCTTGGTATTTGGATGATGCTTGGAGTCATGGCACTTTGGATTGGGCTTGGAGTTGCGATTGCTTTACTTTCAGGTTTCACCGCAATCAATCAATTGTTTCAATATCCAACATTTACAATTGTTCTTGGTGTTTTCATTGCGGTCATGGCGATTGGGATGACGGGGCTCTTTTCGATTCGACTTCCTAATGTTGTATACAAAGTCAATCCGAAACAAGATTCTGTTTTCGGCTCGTTCTTGTTTGGAATTATGACTGCCGTGTTATCTACACCATGCACCGCACCGTTCATGGGTGCTGCTGCTGCGTGGGCCGCGACACAATCTGCAATGATTACGTTAATCGTCTTTGGAGCCATAGGTTTTGGAATGGCGGTGCCGTATCTCATTCTTGCGGCATTCCCTCACCTTGTCGAAAAAATGCCAAGAGCAGGTGAAGCTAGTGAAGTGATAAAACAGATTATGGGTCTACTCATGCTTGCTGCTGCGGCATACTTTATAGGTGTTGGGTT
>CAZVAE010000172.1:0-1850 GCA_964624985.1 uncultured Isosphaeraceae bacterium
AGGATTTGGAGTTTGCGTGGTACGCACAGGTGGAGCGCCTTCAAAATTCGCTTGTAACAGAGAGGGAACTTCAAAAAGTAAAAAACAATGTTATTGCAGACCAGTATCGAGCATTGCAAAGCAACTTTTTTCTCATGATTCAACTTGGTTATATGGAGGCTCTTGGTGACTGGGAGTACATTAATTATTCTGGCGATCGTCTTTTGGGGGTTACTGCAGAAGATATTCAAAGGGTTGCGAACCTGTATTTGGGCGTGAACAACAGTTCGGTTGCAATTTACAACCGAATGGAGGGTGCTACACCTGTAGATGAAGAGCTCGCCTCATTTTCACCTGAAGAACAGGCGATGATTAAACAGGCGATGAAAGATTTGAAAACCCTTTCCCCAGAAGAGTTGTTTGAAGCAAGACAAACAATGGGTATGCAGATTGGTCAGGTGCCTCCTCAAATGAAGCCAATGTTTGAGTATCTGCTTCAAAAACTTAACGACCGAATCGCCGAGATTTCTTCAGATTCTTCAGATATGGAAACTCCCGAGGAGGTTCTACAAGTAGAGGTTGTTGAAGAGGGGGTGCAACAAGGTGAGGGTGTTGATGAGGGTGGCGATGGCTCTGAACAGGGGTTTTTAGAGTTAAACCCACAACAACTTGCAACGGCAAACGAGTTTTTGGTAAATTTTGAGGGCAAAAACCTAAGCGACTTACACCAGATAAACGCTGCTCTTCAAGGTGCAATGACAACTGTGCCAGAAGATGAGAGAATCATTCTTGAATATGTGCTCCAAAAACTAAATGTTTATATTGCTGAGCTAGAAAACAATTAACCACGAATAGGCACGAGAACAACGATGTTATTACAAACCACTATTGTATTGCTTTGTGTAAGCACTCCAAACCACCCGAAAGATATTGTCTTTCCAGATTACGTTTTTACTCCACCTGTTGCGGCCATGTTTGAAGAAACATTAGACAACGGCGTGCCTGTCTTTATGATGGAAAACAAGGAGCTCCCTCTCATACAACTTGTTGCTACGTTTAAAGGGGGCTCATATCTCGAAACCGACATCCTTGGTGCAACTTCTGTCATGGAGTCAATGATGCGAAATGGTGGCACCACTTCAGTGTCAGCAGAAGATGTAGATGAACAACTCGCATTTTTAGCTGCGAATGTTGGTGTTGGTGGCGATGGAACGACTATTACGGCAACCTTAAATTCTTTATCAGCAAACTTTGATGAGTCTTTTGGCCTGTTTGTTGATATGTTGCAGAATCCGGGGTTCCAAGATTCTCGGTTAAATCTAGAGAAGGAAAATAGTATTGAGGGGCTCAAGCAACGCAACGATCACCCGAATAGTATTCTTGGAAGAGAATACGCTTCGCTACTTTTTGGAGAGTCGTATCTCGGTAGAAGTGTTGTTGAGCAGAATGTTCTTGACATAGACAAGGGTGTCTTGGTTGATCAGCATAGACTGATTGTGAATCCATCTAATCTTGTTTTGTCTGTAAGTGGGGACTTTGATTCTACAGAAATGCTTAACCGACTTAACGCTGGTTTTGGTGCTTGGGATGTGGGCGAAGGTGTTTCTTCTCCTCCGAGTGTCCAATCAGATTACCTTCCTGGAATCTATTATGTTGATCAGGATGTGCCACAGGGCGGCGTGCGGATTGGAGTAAGAACGGTTGGTCGCGATCATCCTGATGTTGAGGCGATGGAGGTGATGAACTATATTCTTGGTGGGGGTGGGTTTAGTAGTCGCATCACACAAAAGGTGCGTAGCGACGAGGGTCTAGCATATAGCGTAGGTTCAAGATTTTCTGCGGGTACGTGGGGCGATGGGATGTGGGGGGCT
>CAZVAE010000172.1:1860-4080 GCA_964624985.1 uncultured Isosphaeraceae bacterium
TATCATCCCCCCTCCCCGACGTTGAAGTTCAAGCTGCGGGTCGGTGGGGGGATGGTATGTGGGGGGCTGGGTATGAATCAAAAAACTCCACCGTTGCCCTTGCCGCGATACTTATTTTTGATGATATTGAACGAATTAAAACAGAGTTGGTGGGCGAAGAAGAGTTGGCGCTAGCGAAAAGCGCACTGGTAGAACAGTTTCCCAGCGTCTTCCAATCAAAGAATGATACGCTTGCTATTTTTGTGGATGACAAAATCACTGGCAGGAGCCCCGAGTATTGGGGTGAATACCGCGACAACGTCAACAGAGTAACTGCCGAGGATGTTCGGCGAGTAGCAAATGGGTTGTTACAGCCGGCCGAAATGGTTGTTGTTATTGTTGGAGATTGGGAGGAGATTGCCGCAGGAGATATCGGTGGTCGCGCAACTATCAATGATGTGCAGGATATCGTTGGTGGACGTATTGTTGAACTTCCGCTGCGAGACCCCCTTTCGCTAGAGGTGATTGACAAAGGAGCCAATTAACTTGATTGGGTGTTGAATAGATTATGGCCAGACCAGTAAAACCAGGTTGGATTACAGCAAAAACAGCTGATATTAATGATTTGTATGAGCGCTCTGTACAGTGCCCAGAATCAGAGGTAGATTTAATCTTTCAAGCGTGGCGCGAACTTCGAGATCGAGAACCTAAATCAATTCGTGAAGATTTTTGTGGGACATCCGCAGTTGCCAGAGAGTGGGTTGGCCGAAACGAATATTGCACGGTTGTGGGTGTTGATTTGGATCCTGCCGTACTTGATTGGGCTAGAGCGAAAATGGAAGCAGAGTTGTCACCGCAGCAGTTGTCGAGAATCAATCTTCTTGAACAGGATGTCGTGAGTGTTTCAACATCCAGCACCCCTGTTGATTCGGTGTTGGCCATGAATTTTAGTTATTATGGATTTAAGAAACGGGTTGACTTGTTGCGGTACTTCTCCTCTGTACACTGTTCGCTTGTTGAAGATGGTTTGTTTTTGTTAGACGCGTATGGTGGCAGTGATTCTTTTTTGGAAATGAACGAAGATAGAGACCTCGATGGTTTCACTTATGTGTGGGAGCAACACTGTGTAAATCCTATTACAGGTGATGTTGTGAATCATATTCACTTTGAGTTTCCTGACGGTTCAATGATTAGGCGGGCGTTCACGTATGAATGGCGTTTTTGGACTCTTCCTGAGATACAGGACGTGCTATATGATGCTGGATTCTCAGATGTAAAGGTATATTGGGAGGGAACAGACGAGGATGGTGAGGGTGATGGTTGTTGGCGCATTGATACAAAAGGCGAGGCGTGCGCTGGGTGGGTCGCATATCTGGTTGCGGTGAAATGAGTTTACTGTTAGACATGACATCTGGGGTTGGACAATGGTTATCAAAAGAACTTGGCGAAGTCTCTTTAGTCATGTCAAACCATTTAAACAATAATCATGTAGAGGTCAATGCTGTTTGTAATGAGCTTGCTGCATACAGGGGTAAAATGCTGCGTCCCTCTTTGTTGCTTTTGTCGTGGAGATCGTTGCGCCCAGAGTCGACAGTGCCACAAGATGTTCGGGTTGTGGCTGGTGTGGTGGAACTAATTCACTTAGCGACCCTTGTTCACGATGATGTGTTAGACGAAGCCGATTTGCGAAGAGGGAAACGAACTGTGAATAGCTTGCTCGGAAATGAGGCCGCCGTAATGTTGGGTGACTATTTATTGTCCAGTGCCTTTTTGCTTTGTTCTACAATCAAAAATCCCGAACTTAATCTTTTGTTGGGAAGAGTTACGAACACATTGTGCGCTGGCGAGGTAGTACAACTCACAAACCGAAACAATGTTCGTTTAACACTCGAACAGTATTACCAAATTATTCACAATAAAACAGCTTCGTTAATTTCTGCGTGTTGCGAAATGGGTGGGTTGCTTGGTGGTGGAAATGAAAATCAGATTTCATCTTTGGTTTGTTTTGGTGAACGCGTTGGCACGGCTTTTCAAATTAAAGATGATTTGTTGGATTTGTTAGAAGAGCGGGAAAGGGTTGGAAAACCAACGGGTCGAGATTTGGAAAAAGGAAAGATGACCCTGCCTACAATTTTGTTGTTGCACCGCCGGCCCGAACTGAAGCCAATTGTTCTGGATGCGATAAACACTGGTGACCGCCTTGCTCTTAGGGGCTTGCTTGAGGAAGAGGGGGTGGTTTTT
>CAZVAE010000173.1:0-4047 GCA_964624985.1 uncultured Isosphaeraceae bacterium
GATAGATGAATCGGTATTATCTGGTCCTACATCTGCCAGTTGCGCCCGCATGTCAGCAACATCAATCCCCTCTTCCTTGCCAACTTTTACTGCGATTCGGAAATCTAACACACCTGCACCGCGGAGCATACGGATTAAATCTTCTGGGTCATCAAATCCAGTTCGTTGATTTTGATATGTATCAAATGTGTCTAGAAGTTCACCAAGCTGTAAAGACAAATGTGGGTAGGAAGATTCCAAATCATTAAAAGCAACATCTCGAGGTGCAGTGCCTCGAAGAACTTCATCTGTAGATGCATCTCTAATGACATATCCATTTTCATCTCGAAGCGGGTCGCCTTCGGGAGATAACTGTAACAATCGTGCAACTTCATTTCGGTCCAAACTCATTGCCAAAAGTTGCTCTCGAGTATCTTCATACTCAATCTCTACATCTGCAACTTGTTGTTCGATACTTCCATCATTCGGGTTTGCTTCAAGGACATCATTGAGACGCTGAAGTTCTTCATGTAGTGTTTGCAGATTAGAAACCAAGGTTCCTCGGAGACCTTCGCCTCCGAAAAGTGACACCGCGTTGCCATCTGCAATCGATTGATCGAGTTCACTCGTTCTAATCTGGGCTGCGTCTAGGAGCTCGTCAAGATGACCACGGTAAACTTCTGCGAGTTCTTTTACTTCAGGGCTCGGCAGCGGCATAACCACTTCAATTCGGTCAGTGCCAAGTGGAGTCATTTGGATATCAAAGACACCGTCAGGATTAACCCTTTCTTTTAATACTTCAATTGTTTGAGAAAGGACTTCTTTGCGGTCAACGTCTTCGTCCATTCTGACGGAATAAATCAAACTCACACCACCGCTCAAATCTCGGCCGAGTCGAATTTTTTTCTCGGGTGGCGTAATTGCAAATACGCAACCGATGAGGAGAGCGATAATCAGGATGATTTTCCAGATGAGATTCTGCATTTCTAATTAATCCAAGGGTGTTCTATAGTGTTGTGTGAGTGACTTATTCGCTTGGTGTATCGGCAGTTACTTGTTCGATGCTATCACGAAGAACAGTAATTCTTGTATTCGATGATTCATCAATCTTTAAGACCACACGATCAGGTTTGATTTCAACAATCGTTCCAAAGACACCGCCCCGTGTGAGTACAGTGTCTCGTTTTTGTAGTGAGTCGAGCATGGATGCACGGCGCTTTTTCTGTTTTCTTCCACTAAACATGCTAAACACAATCATGCCAACAAGTAGGAGCATAAGCATGGTAAAAAAGTTACCACCGAGAGGACCCTCTACTACTTCTGTTCCAGGAGTAGGAGTGCCATCTACACCTTGTGTTGCCGTACCACTGGCTGACTGTTCATCGCCAAATTGAGAGAGTGCCGTTGTAACAAGTAAATCTGAAGACGTTGAAAAAAACATGTTAAATCCTAATTGATAAATGAAATACCTATGCCTGAAGCACTGGCCAACGGTCTGGCAGCGCAGACCAGGAATTATCTTCGATAGAGCGGCGTATGTCTATCATCAGAGAGTGGAAGTGATGAATGTTATGGATCCCAACCAATATTCCTGAAAGCATCTCTTTCGCCATATAGAGGTGACGAAGATAGGCCCTCGAGAAGTTGTTTGAGCATGTGTAACAAGAACATCCCTCCTCGATAACTCCATTATCCGCCTTAAAACAGGCATTTCTGAGGTGTATTTGCCCTTTTCTTGTAAAAGCATGTCCATTGCGGCCATTTCGAGTCGGTAAAACACAATCGAACATATCCATCCCAGAAGCGACCGCAGCGCCTAAATCTCGCTCATATCCCACCCCCATGAGATATCGAGGTTTTTCTTTTGGTAGTAACTTTGCGGTAAATTCTACGATTTCAACGATTTTTTCGGGGGATTCACCCACAGCAACTCCACCGATGGCATACCCAGGAAGTTCTACATTGCAGACTTGCTCAACACTCCTTGCCCGTAACTCAAAATCTGTCCCACCTTGAACGATACCAAAAAGCGCCTGCTCCTCCTTGCGTTGGTGGGCACGCTTACAACGTTCGAGCCATTGAGTTGTACGATCTAGTGATTGCAACAGTCGGCTCTGGTGCTGCGTTGCAGTCATCACTCCATCACGTGTTGTTAACGCATTCCTACGCCTCGATAAATGTTGTGTTTGAGGTTCAACACTAGATGGGCAATCATCAAATGCCATGATGATGTCTGCACCCAGATTGTTTTGCACTTCAATTGAACGCTCTGGAGTCATTCGAATTGTTGAACCATCAATAACTGATTTGAACGTCACGCCATCTTCATCAATAGTATTGATATCAGCCATCGACCATGCTTGGTACCCACCACTATCAGTCAGAATGGGTCGATCCCACTGCATAAATTCGTGGACACCTCCAAGATCCGCAATTGCAACATCTCCTGGTCTCAACATTAAGTGATATGCGTTGTTGAGAAGTATTTCAGTTCCAGTGGTGCGAACTTGCTGTGGAGTCATTCCTTTCACACTACCCCGTGTCCCCACAGGCATAAATGCAGGAGTTTGAAACGAGCCGTGTGGAGTGGTTACTGTTCCAGTTCTTCCTGCATGTTCAGAACTCTGAGCGTGCACCTTGAATTCCAAGGGCTGAGCCACCTAGGAATCCTCTCGCCGTTTTTTAGATGCGTCATGCAAAATTTTCTTTTCTTTTGAATTTAGACTTTGCAATCCCTTTGAATGAATTTTGTCAAGAATGCGATCGACTTCTTCTTGTGAAGCTTTCTTTTCTCGCCATGCAAAGTGCTTGCTCGTAGGATCTGCTTTCCCTAAGAAATCAAAGAACCCATTGAGATGGTGTGGATTACGAATGAAGTACCACCCAGCGAGAGCACCTCCTAGGTGAGCTGTCTCGCCACCTGCATTTGATCCATTGCTGAACATTGTAAACAATGAAAATCCAACAAGAAGGTATGCCATCGTTGAGAGCTTCATCGGAAGAATGAAAAAGACAAGGACCTTGACATTTGGTGCCAAAAAAGCGCCTGCAATCAAGATGCCAAACACCCCTGCTGAAGCCCCGATGAGTTGTGACGCGGGGTCATTGACGAGTAAGAATGGGATTTCTTCACCGACGACATATCCTGCCAAATTAAGGACGAGGTAAAGAACTGCCCCAAAAATGCCACATAGAAGATAAAAGGCAAGGTACCTCTTGCCACCTAAATATTGCTCCACAAGGGGACCAAAGAAGTAGAGCCCAATCATGTTAAAAATAAGATGTTGAAGATCCGCATGCAGGAACTGAAAGCCAATAAAACGCCAATATTGAAGACCCCATATCGCATGCGATGTTGACATGTGAAGCCACTCACGGAAAAACCCATTGATAAATGGGTCTAACACGTACACAGCAACGCAAACTGCAATAAGCCACGTTGTCACCGACCACGTTTTGCGTTTCATTCCACCCTGAAACCCACCGCCTCGTTGTTGCGGTCGAGCATAATCTCGATCATAAATTCCCATTTACGTCATATCTTACCAAGCATGCCAATAAAAAACACGGCAAGCAGAACGATCTGCTTACCGTGCGACCAAACAAAACCAAAGGTTATTCGTCTACAACAACGATATCAACTCGCCGGCTTGCTGCCTTCGTTGATAACGGCTTTGTAGGCCCCCAACTTTCGATTGAAATACGATCTTTTTCTACACCTTTCGACACAAGGTAATCGCGAACTGACCAAGCTCGATCAAATGCTAAGTGCCAATTGCTCTTAAAGTTGCTTTTCTTAATTTGATCTGTGTCGGTGTATCCCATAATCACGATTGATTGATCAGGATATGTTTGTGTTAATGCGCTCGCCACTTGACTGAGCGTAGATTTAGCATTGCTTTTAAGTCCAGCACTACCAGAGTTAAATAACAAATCACTAGCGACTGTAAGCGCAAGGTCTTTGTCACGGAGGGTCACATCTACGCCGCTTATATTTTCAAAGATACTAATTGTCTCAGGACGAGTATCAAGTGCCGTTTGGAATTACTTATTTTGCTGTTGTTGTGG